>CAZDJY010000013.1:0-9985 GCA_964505835.1 uncultured Zetaproteobacteria bacterium
AAGCACCGTCAGATCATCATCCTGACCATCGCGACCAAAGCGATTCAACTCCTCAATCAACTCCTCCGTCAGCCCGGCGAGCGGCTCGTCACGGTGTTTTAACAGCCACTTATTCAGCCGTACCTCGCCATAGCGTTCACGCCCTTTGCTGTCCGAGGTTTCAGTGACCCCGTCAGTATAGGCGAACAGGGTGTCACCCGACGCCAACTCCGTGCGCTGTACCTCGAATTTCACCCCTTTCAACACGCCGAGCGGCGGCGACATGGCCTCCAGCGATTGCACCGACTTCTCCTGCAGCAATAACGGCGGCACATGCCCGGCATTCATCCAGATCAGCGAATGGCTCTGCGGCTGCAATTTTGCCATAAACAGGGTGACAAAGCGGCCAGCCGTCAACGATTCGCACAATGCCTCATTCAAATAATTGGCAGCATCCTCGATCGGCCAGTTGGTTTGCGCCAGACCGCGCAGCATCGCCTGCAGATTGGCCATGGTCAGGGCAGCCGGATAACCCTTGCCGGATACATCGGCGATCATCAGCCAGACACGCCCGTCCTCCAGTTCGATATGATCGTAATAATCGCCGCCCACCGAATAACAGGTCTGCTGAAAGCCGTGCATGCTGTAACCATCGATCTGTGGCGCTGATTTGGGCAATAATCCCTGCTGAATTTCCTCAGCAATAAGCAGTGAATCCTTCAGATCCTCCCGCTCCCGAAGACCTTCAAGCGCCGTATTCAAGCCGCGCGCCAGCTCGCCCAGATCATCATCCACCAGGATCGGCACCCGGGCATCAAACTGACCGGCCGCCAGCCCTTTAAGGCCACGATCCAGCTCGCCGGTCACTCGTTTCAGCGTCCGGCTGATCGTCCACACCAGATCAACACTGGCGAGAATCGACATCCCCAGAAGCACAGAAGCCTGAGCCAGAATAAAATGCTCTTCGGCATCAACCCCGGCCAGCGCCAGATACACATAGGCCGTCAGAATCAGGGTGGGCAGAAAGCCGGTAACCAGAAACACCAGCCACGGACGTCGCGACGAGGATGTCAACGGATAACCGAAGCGCGCATCCTGCAATTGTCCGATAAACATACCTTTTTCTGCCAGCATCAGACGCAGACGTGTGCTATGGGCGATGGAATTAGCCACCGCCAGCGCAGGCGCCAGCACACCGGCACCGAACATGAAACTGAGCAACAGCGCCAGGAACATGCGCAGACTCAGTTCATGCTCACCAACCCTGGCAAGCACACCGATCACAAGCACCAGATAAACGCCGTAGATCAGGCCCGCCAGCGCAAATCCGCGCATAGCGCGCCATGGGAACTGGGCCATGGCCCCCTCGATCAGGCGATGTGATCGGTTGTTATTCTTCTTTAGCCGTTGCAGACAGCGATTCAATGGTCGGAACACCCAGACTGCAGCGGCAAGAAACAGAGCAAGAAAAACGAACAAATCGATGAATGTGGTAGACATGGAGATGCCCAGAAAAGGGCTGTTACCACTTACATGCATCATCATCTGCCCGGCGAGCAGCACGACGGGCAGCGGCCACAGACAAGCGACATATTGCCAAAACTGAGGGGATGGCAGGATATTTTGCCTGATCGACTTGAGCTTCATCCAGCAGACTATAGGAGGTAGACTCGGGAACGACAAATTGAAAGTGGGAAAAAGGCTTTTCAGGCAATAAAAAAGCCCGCGATTTGCATCGCGGGCCTGAATCAAACAACTTATCTGGCTCCCCGGGCCGGACTCGAACCAGCGACAGGGTGATTAACAGTCACCTGCTCTACCAACTGAGCTACCGGGGATTAAGGAGCGCGAAAGTTAGGCAGCTGATATGGCGCTGTCAACCGATGAATGCATGCCCGGACCGCCGAGAAAGCCAAGCTGCCACACAAGTCTGAAACCGACACTTGCCACATAGGGGGCTTTGTTGCCAATATACGGTTTATCTGGCACTTACAGGCATGACATGCTATATTGCTTGAACATGGAGGGGCAATTCCTTTGAATCAAGGCGCTTTTTGGAAATCTGACTGGTTTATCGGCACCGTGGTAACGGTGCTTTTCGTGGTGGCATACATAAGTGGATTCGGGCCTTTGCGCAGCCTCGAATATCAGGCTTATGACATCGGCATCCGGGCCAATGCACAGCCCGCTGACGACCGTATCGTTATACTAGCCATCGATGACGACTCGATCGACCGCATCGGCCGCTGGCCATGGCCGCGCTCCGTGATCGGCAATATCATCAATAAATTATCCGATGCCGGCGCCCGCCTGATCGGTGTCGACATTTTCTTCAGTGAAGCGCAGGAAAAGCCCAAGGGTCTGAGTTCCCAGTTTCAACTGGCGGAAATCCTGCGCCAGCAGGGTAAGGTCAAAGAAGCCGAAAAAATCATTGCCGAAGCCGAGGCTATGGATGGTGACCGCGTCCTGACCCAGGCAGTGAAAAATTCCGGGAATACGCTGATGCCGATGTTTTTTGATATTGGCAAGGCACACGGCAATCCGGACCGCCCTTTGCCCAAATATATCAGCCGCATGACCATCAACTCCGTCAGTGACAGTGGTGCCGGCGGCCTGCCCATCACCGCCACCAAGCTACGCTATCCGTTTGCCGATCTGGCAAAGGTTGCGGCAGGCCTTGGACACCTGAATATTCTGATGGACAGTGACGGTACCGCGCGAACCGAACCGCTGGCGGTTGAATACTACGGCAACTTCCTGCCCTCCATGTCACTGGCGATGGCAGCCAAAGACCTGAACCTGTCGATGGATAACATTCGTATCGCTCTCGGCTCGGAGGTAGAGTTGGGAGCCCTGAACATCATTACTGATCCACAGATGCGTATCTATCCGGCCTTTTATCAGGATGATGCTGGTAAAAGTTTCACCACCTATTCCTTTTACGATGTACAGTCCGGCCGCATCCCTGCCAAATTATTCAAAGACAAGATTGTCCTGATCGGCACCACTGCGACCGGTGTCGGTGAAACCTTCGTTACTCCGGTGAACACCCAGATGACGGGGGTCGAGTTCAACGCCCAGGTGCTGCAAAGTATCCTCAACGAAGAATTCTTCTCGCGTCCCGGCTGGGCTGTCATGGCTGAACTGGTCTTGCTGGTACTGGTCGGCTTATACCTGATCCTGTTGCTACCGCGCCTTGGCCCGGGCATGGGTGCGGCCCTCTCCGCCCTGCTGCTGCTGATCCTGTTCGGGAGTAATTTTACCCTGCTGACCGGATCGGCCATCTGGCTACAAACCATGACTGCAGCCTGTTTGCTGATTATCGGCCATGTACTGCTGACCACCAAGCGTTACTTTGCCACCGAGGAAGATCGCCAGAAGATATCCGCTGATTCGGCCGAAACCAACAAGATGCTCGGTTTCTCTTTCCAGAGTCAGGGCATGCTGGACATGGCTTTCGATAAATTCCGTAAATGCCCGGTCAACGACGACATGTTATCCGTATTATACAACCTGGCACTGGATTTCGAACGCAAACGCCAGTTCAACAAAGCCATGAGCGTGTATGAATACATGGCCGAGCATAATGCCAATTACAAGGACATTCAGGCTCGCCTTGAGCGTGTAAAGAATGCCGGCGAAACCATGATCTTCGGTTCCAGCACCACCGGTGGCGGTATGTCCACGCTGCTGATAACCGGCGGCGCCAAGCCGACCCTGGGTCGTTATGAAATCGTCAAGGAACTCGGTAAGGGCGCCATGGGTACCGTGTATCTTGGTAAGGATCCGAAGATTAACCGCGAGGTGGCGATCAAAACCATGGCCCTGTCGCAGGAGTTCGAGCCTGACGAGCTGGAAGAGGTCAAGGAACGCTTCTTCCGCGAAGCAGAAACAGCTGGCATGCTCAATCATCCGAATATCGTCACCATCTTCGATGCCGGCGACGAGCACGATCTGGCTTATATCGCTATGGAATATCTGAACGGTTCCGATTTATCGGCCTACACCAAGCCCGGCAAGCTGTTCCCCAAGCAGGCAGTATTGAAGATTATCGGCAAGGTTGCCGAAGCACTGAACTATGCCCATGCGCAGGGCGTAATTCACCGCGATATCAAGCCGGCCAACATCATGATGCTGAAAAACAAGAGCATCAAGGTGACCGACTTCGGTATCGCCCGTATCACTGCATCGAGCAAAACGAAAACCGGGGTCGTCCTCGGTACACCTTCGTATATGTCGCCGGAGCAGTTGTCCGGCAAACATGTGGATGGTCGCTCTGATCTTTTCTCGCTCGGTGTCATGCTGTATGAGATGTTGACTGGCGTGCGCCCGTTCCGTGGGGACTCGATGGCCACGTTGATGTTCCAGATTGCCAACGAGCCGCATCCCGACATTCGTGAGCATTGTCCCGAGCTGCCGGAGAGTGTCAGCAAGCTGATTGACAGGACCCTGGCCAAAGATTCCGAGTCACGCATTGCCACAGGTAATGACATGGTCAAGGAAATCATCCAGTGTTTACGTGATATGCAAGCTCAGGGAGGTGTATAAATGGCTGGCCTCGAAATGCACGCCATGACCGATGTCGGCGTTAAACGCAGCCATAATGAAGATTGTGTGGGCGTTACCCCCAACCTCGGCATCGCAGTTCTGGCCGATGGTATGGGCGGCCATAATGCTGGCGAAGTAGCCAGCGCCATGGCGGTCGAGTTCACCACCCGTTTGTTGAAAGAGAAACTGCAAAAAATCAAGCAGGCCGTAGTCAATGAGGACACCGGCTTTACCGGCGAATCGATGCTGGTCCGCGAAGCCGTCAGCCTGTCCAATGACGCCATCTACGATACAGCCCAGCACAAGCCGGAATGCGCCGGCATGGGCACAACGATTGTCGTGGCGGTATTCTATGCAGATCGAGTGACCGCCGCACACGTCGGCGACTCGCGCATGTATCGCTTGCGCGGCGATGTATTAAGCCATGTCACCGAGGATCATTCGCTGATCCAGGAGCAGGTGCGCCGCGGCTTGCTCACCGCTGATGATGCACGTAATTCCTCAATCAAGAATCTCGTCACCCGGGCGCTCGGTGTAGAACCGGGTGTGGAGCCCGATATCGTTGAAGACATTGTGATGGCCGATGATATCTATCTGATGTGCTCTGACGGGCTTACCGATGTGGTCCCGGATGAAGCCATTCGCCTGACCCTGACCCAAAACGTCCGCGACCTGCGCAAAGCCGGTGCCCTGCTCATCCAGCTCGCCAACGATGCGGGCGGTCCGGATAACATTTCGGTGATTCTGGTAAGAACACCAAAGAATTTTAACCGCAAGCGTGGTATTATTTCACGCATGCTTGGCAAATGATGTTTAAAACCTGCCCATATGGAGGAGTGCAATGGCCAGTAAACTGATACTTAAATTCAAGGATTCGGTGATCTCCGAATGCCCGCTTGAGCAGGAAGAGACCAGCATCGGGCGTAAGCCGGAGAACACTATCCACGTTGATAATCTTGCTGTGAGTGGCAGACATGCCCGCGTACTCAAAATCGGTAACAAGCTGATTCTCGAGGACCTGGGCAGCACGAATGGCACTCTGGTAAATGACAAACAGATCACCAAGCATGTTCTCCAACATGGTGACCGTATCAGCATTGGCAAGCACGCATTGGTTTTCGTTAACATTGACGAGCCGGAGGCACCCGCCCCTGAAGTGAAGCAGGATGAGGGAGAGATGGACAAAACCATGGTTATCTCGCCTCAGGCCCGTGCAGCGATGGTTCCACAGGGTGAAGGTCAATCCAAAGGGATGGTGATGCCACTGGCCGGCGTTCAGATCCTTGCAGGATCAATGACCGGGCGCAGTTTTGATCTGTCCGCATCACTTTCCAGCATTGGCAAAGGCGATGCATGCAAGATAAAGGTGAAAGGTCTGACAGTCGGCAAGCAGGCTGCTGTCATTACCCGTCGCCCGACCGGCTATCATATTGCCCACCTTGAAGGCATGGCCAAGCCAAAAGTGAACGGTGAACCGGTTGGTGATCAGCCGAAAACGCTGAAGGACGGTGATGTCATCGAAATCGGCGACACCAAGATGGAGTTCTTTATCAAGGAAGAATAAGTACTACATCGGTTGAATCTAAAGGGAGGGCAGCATGCTCTCCCTTTTTTTATGCCTTACGGACGGGCGCTGACATTGAACAGGCGCTCGTACTCCTCCAAAGCATAGCGATCAGTCATGCCGGCAATATAGTCGGCAATGACTCTGGCCTGACGGGCCGGTTCGATCTTGGAGTTGCCGGCTGATAGCTCACGTAACTCATGCTGCTGAGCCTGCGGCAGCATGGCCGGGTTATCCATATAGATTTCAAAGATATCGCGAATCACCCGTTCCGCTTTGCTTGCCATGCGGGCCACCCGATAATGCCGGTACATATGCTTATACAGATAACGTTTCAACTCCCCGTTCATCTGGCGAACCGGCTTGGAAAAAGAGACCAGTGGTTTTCGCGCCTGCCGCACATCGGCAAAGGACTCAATCCCGTGCTCGCTGATGCGCTGCGTGGTTTCGGCAATCACATCGGTGATCAGATGATTGATCATACGACGCACTGTTTCATTCACCTGCAATCGTTCCGCCGCATCGGGAAAGTCGTACTGTACCAGGCTGAAATGTTGCTCGAACAACGCTAATTGTCGCAATGCATCGACACTCAACATGCCGGCCCGATAGCCATCATCGATATCGTGATTATTGTAGGCAATCTCATCCGCCAGATTGCCGATCTGCGCCTCCAGCGAAGCCTGCTCATGCAGATGATAATGGCTCATATCGCTGTTCTTCGGCGAATCGAAGGTCGAATGATGCTTCACGATCCCTTCGCGCGTTTCATAACTGAGATTCAGGCCCGGAAAAGCCGCATATTTATGTTCCAGTGATTCGACGATGCGCAGCGACTGTCGATTATGTTCGAAGCCACCATAGTCCTGCATAGCCAGATTGAGCGCATCCTGTCCCGAATGACCGAACGGCGTATGGCCCAAATCGTGGGCCAAAGCGACCGCCTCAGCCAGATCTTCGTGTAAATGCATGGCCCGGCAAATCGAACGTGCAATCTGGGCCACCTCAATCGAGTGGGTCAGGCGCGTACGATAATGATCCCCCTCATGATTCACGAACACCTGGGTTTTGTATTCCAGGCGCCGGAAAGCCGTAGAATGGATGATGCGATCCCTGTCGCGCTGATACGGGTTGCGATGGATGGATTCCTCTTCCTGATGGCACCGGCCGCGCGAATACTTGCTGTGGCAGGCATAAGGCATCAAAGTGGATTCATAGTCCCGGTTCACGCGGATGCCTGGCCTCGCATCATTGCCAGCGCCTCAGCCGCAGCAATCTGCGGATCTTCAGCCTGAATAATTGGACGCCCCACCACAAGGTAATCTGAACCCAGAGCTATCGCATTGCCCGGATCGGCAATGCGCTTCTGATCCTGCACATCCTGATTACCCCAGCGTATGCCTGGGGTAACGGTCAGAAATTCGGCACCGCAGGCCTGCTTGATCGCAGCGGCTTCCCATACACTGCACACAACGCCGGCAAGACCTGCATCACGGGCCAAAAGAGCACGCTCAAGCGCCAGGCTGGCAGCCTGCTCTTTCGGCATCGGGTCACTGGTCAGTACGGTCACAGCAATCAGCGACATATCCGGAAACCCCTCGGCCGCTTTTGCCGCCGCAGCCAGCATGTCTGGGCCGCCGCCAGCATGTACATTCAACATATCCACGCCTAGCCGGCCGGCACTCTGGACAGCCTGGGCCACGGTATTGGGTATATCGTGAAACTTCAGATCAAGAAAGACCTTATGCTGCTCGGCAATGGCATGCACCAGTGCAGGCCCTTCAGCGACAAACAGGCGCAGACCGATCTTGAACCAGCCGACACTGTCGCCCAGCACATCACGCAGCGCCAATGCCTGTGTCTGATCCTCAACATCCAAAGCCACCATCAAACGGTCCTGCATTGCCGCTTTCATCAAATCGTCTCCTCACGTTTGGGATGCATGCTTCCCCATGCATGGCATTGTGGACATTGCCAGCGCATCTCCACCACCTCCACGCCGCAGGCTTCGCAGGCATAGTTCTTGGCCGTTTTCCGCCACGCTTTGGCAAAGCGACTGTGGGCATCATCATCCTCACCAATCAACGCCGCCAGACGCAGAGATGAACGCAAGCTATCGGGTTGATAGTCGAGTTCACGGGCAAAGGCGGAAGCCGCCTCCCTGCCCTGCAGTTCGACCAGCGTCTGTAACCAGGCAAGCAACAATTCGGAGTCCTTCGATGCCTGCCAGAATTCAAGTAACAGATTCTTGCCCTGTTTCTCATAAAAGGATTGATGCCGAATCAACATAGGCACCAATAACGGAAAATGCTCGCGCGAAAGTTCCCAGAACATTCGAATAGAAGCCTCGAGCTTCTTGCTGCTGCCGCGTTTCAGGGCTGATTCAATCTCCACCATGCGTGCAGGGGCGCAGGCCGGGTCAAGTTCGAGTGCCCGCGCGGCATACTGTCTGGCCCCGGCTAAATCCTTGTTGTCTCTGCAAGAGGAAGCCATCTCGGCAAACAGATAGGCACGATGCGAGCTGTAGGAGGCAGCACGAACCTGCTCAAGGCGGGTCAGCAATTCCTCGGCTTCAACCCATTCACTGCTCAGCTCGCGAATACGCAGGCAAGCTTCTATGGCGCCAGTATGATCCGGCTGCAAGTCCAGCGCCTTCTGATACTGGCGCAAGGCCCTGTCCAGCAAACCGCCAGTCTGAAAGTCCGTTGCTAAAGCAAGGTGCGCTTGTAAATACATCGACTTCGGCAGATCAGGGCGGGCCAATAGATTCTGGTGAATGCGCACAGCACGGCCAATCTCACCCTTGGCCCGGAACATTTCACCCAGAGCCATGTACACATCGGCTGCTTCTGAGCGCAACCGGGCCACCTGTACCATCTCCTGCAGGGCACGATCGGGTTCATCGGATAGCAGGAAATTAATGCCACGAAGCAAGGGCGAAATACGTGCATCTTCCTTAGGTTGCTCGTCAGTTTCCCGGTGGACAGGGCGCAACATCAGCGCAACGAGCACCACAAGCGCCGCCGCAGTGATAGCCAGCAGCAATGTATTCATACGTCGTCTTGCAGGGGAATGTTGCGGAGGTTTTCTACTTCTTTCTGCAAATGTTCATGCTCGTTGCGCAGCCAGATGATCTCCTGCTTGTGCTTACGGCGAGAAAAACTGAGTGCCAGCACACCGCCCGAAAAACCAAGAAGAAAAGCAATAAACACAGGGACATACAACGGCATCGGAATACTGCTGAGACCGAGAAAATGAATCTGCACCTGGCTCTGATTGCCCATGGCGAACATCGTTGCAAACGACGTCAACACAATGACCACCAGAATATTGGTCCAGTTCAACATGCACTAAACATCCGAAGAAAAGGTGATGTCAGGACTTACTGGGCTTGCTGATCCACGCGTTCGCGCAGTTCCTTGCCCGGCTTGAAATGCGGTACGATCTTCGCCGGCACTTGCACCGATGCACCGGTCTTGGGATTGCGACCCACACGGGCATTTCTCTGCTTGATGGTAAAGCTGCCAAAGCCACGCAGTTCAACGCGATCCCCGTCTGACAATGCATCACCAATGGCCGCGAAAATCGTATTCACCACCACTTCCGCTTCACGTCTGGTAATGCTGCCCTGCTTCTCAGCAATCACTTCCACCAATTCAGATTTCGTCATATCGGCCTCCCGCAACCTCACCATAGAACACTGACGCTAGAGTGCAAGCCCGAACGCCGAAAAGATCTGACATACAGTCCAATTAATCAGCCACCTTGCCGGAAGCCTTGGCTTTGTCTGCTTTCTTCTTTGCAGCAGATGACTTCTTCTCGGCAGCCTTCGTTTCGGCCTTCTTTTCAGTCTTCTCGTCGGCAGTGACTTCGGCAGTTGCTTCGGCTTTGGCA
>CAZDJY010000013.1:10085-17889 GCA_964505835.1 uncultured Zetaproteobacteria bacterium
GGCAGTTGCTTCGGCTTTGGCAACAGGCTTCTTCTTTGCAGCAGTCTTACCGGCAGCGGCTTTTTTGCTTGTACTGGTTTTACCAGCGGCCTTCTTTGCCTTCGGCTTACTATCTGAAAGCTGCTTATCTAGAAGCTTGCGCTGCAACTCAAGCGCCAGTGCTGACGGCGCATCTTCCTTTGAAGCTTTCTTGGCGTAATTGCGCACCGCATCGCGTTCCTCATCGCGCAACTGCTGGCGGATGGACAACTCAACCTGACGCCGTTTGCGGTTTACCTCGGTAATCTTCGCCTCGACAGTGCTGCCGGCCTTCAATTCTTCGTGCTCGCGTGGCACTTCCCGCATCGGTAGAAATGCCTGTACACCTTCGGCCAACTCGACAACGGCCCCGGCAGGCTTCACTTCCACGACGGTTCCGTTGACGCCCTGGCCGCGCTTAACACCCGCCATGAATACTTCAAAGGGATCCTCAGATAACTGTTTGACGCCCAGAGAGATGCGCTGCTTGTCGACATCCACACCGAGTACAACCGCCTCGACTTCCTGCCCCTTGCTGAATTCCTTCAACGCCTCAGCACTGCTGCGTTCCCAGGAAAGATTTTCCAGATGCACCAGCCCGTCCAGGCCTTCCGCCACCGGAACAAAGAATCCAAACTCGGTAATATTCTTGATTTTGCCCTTCACCTTCGAACCAACCGGATGATCGCTCAGCCAGGCCTGCCATGGATTCTCGGTCACACTCTTCAGACTCAAACGGATACGCCTCGCCTCGGCATCAACCTCGAGCACCGATACATCCACCACATCGCCTTCCGACAACACCTGCGCCGGCTTAACGTCGCGCTTGGTCCAGCTCAGTTCCGAACGATGGATCATGCCTTCAATACCGGGTTCCAGCTCAACCACCGCTCCGAAATCCAACAGACGACGAACCGTCCCGGTGAGGCGCATGCCCGACTCATAAGTCATGGCAACCTTTTCCCACGGATCGGATTGCAGTACCTTCATCGATACCGATACCTTGCCGGTTTCGGCATTGAGCTTGGTGATCTCAACCGTCACACTTTGACCAATACTCAGCATCTCGGAGGGGTGCGCCAAGCGACGCCAGGAAATATCCGATACATGCAGTAGAGCGTCCAGACCACCCAGATCGACAAATGCTCCGAAGTTGGTCATGCGCTTCACTTCCCCGCTGACCTTGTCACCGACCGCAGCTTTGGCAAGAAAATCGGCGCGTTTGCTATCCATCTCGGCTGACATGGGTTTGCGCCGCGAAACAACAATATTCTCCGGCTTGCGGCGTGCCTCCAGCACAGCAACCTGGCAGGGTTTCCCAATCAGCTGGGCAGCATCGACACGTACATCAGTATCGGCTTCGGAACGCGGCATAAAGGCTTTTAGTCCGGCCAGGCTGACCTGGAAGCCGCCCTTCACTTCACTGGTCACGACGGCTTCAATGCTATCGCCGCTCTCGGCCACTGCTTCCACTGCAGCCCATGCCTCACGTTGGCTTGCAGCAAGCACCGACAGCTTCACTCCGGCAGAACCGCCCACCGATTGCACCAGCGCATCGATTTCATCGCCAACCTTGGGAAGCGCCAGACTAGCCTGCTCAAATTCGGCAGTCGGGATGACGCCCTCGGCCTTCGCACCGACATCGACTGTCACCGTTTCATCATTGCAACTGACAACCACACCCTTGATTAATTCACCGCGGCGAACGACTGGCTGCTCCTTCAGCGAGGCCTCAAAAAGCTTCTTGAACGATTCTTCATCGCTGCTGTTCGTCTGTGCCTCAAGTTCTGCATCCTGCATCGTTTCGGTTTCTTTGGCTTCGCTCATTGTTTCCCGTCCAGTTCAATAAGTTGTGTACGTATCATGATCATGCGTCCGGTGATCGTTCGATCACCCTGCTATGAAGCAGTTGGCCTGATCAGCTTGCGCCTCTCCAATACGCCCAGCATGCGATCCACCACTTCATCTGCACGCAAGGTGGTGGAATCGACGGCAATTGCATCCTCTGCCTGCCGGAGCGGGGCATGCTGACGTTCCTTATCGCGTTGGTCACGCATTTTCAGCTCCAACAGTACGGCTTCGAGATCCGTACCCCTGTTCACGTCATGACGATCCTTGTACTGAGACCAGCGCCGGCGTGCACGCTCCCGCAATGATGCGGTTAAAAAGAATTTTGCCTGCGCATCAGGCAATACCACGGATCCGATATCGCGGCCGTCCATGATACATCCGGATGCAGCGCGCTGACGCTGCACATCCAGCAAATTGGCACGCACTGCTGCACATCCGGCAACCTTGGATGCACCTGCTCCAATCACCTCGCCGCGCACCCGTTCATCATAATTTTCGCTAGCAAACCAAATGCCATCAGGCCGCCAGTCCATCTGCGGCACCAGCTCTGCACTCAGGGCAGCTAGCTGGCTTTCATCATCCAAATCCACATCGTGGCCCAGTGCATAGGCAGCCACAAAGCGATACAACAACCCGCTATCAAGCACCGGCAATCCGATTTCGGCAGCCAGACTGGCCGCAACCGTGCCCTTGCCCGAACCCGATGGTCCGTCAATGGCAACCTGCAATCCGTCAATCGCCTGCCAGTCCGTCATGCTGCATCCTCACTTGCTTCCCATCTGACATTCATCCCAAGCTGCTGCGCCAGAGAAACAAAATTCGGGAAACTGGTGGCTATGGCCGCAGCATTGTGGATACGAATCTCGTCATCGGCGCGCTGGGCCGCCACGGCCATGGCCATGGCAATGCGATGATCGCCATGCGCATCCACCTCTACACCCCCGCGCAACATCTCACGGCCGCAAATACGTACGCCGTCCGGGTATTCCTCGATATCGGCACCAACACTGCGCAGCGCAGTTGCCATCGCGGCAATACGATCGGACTCCTTGACGCGCAACTCCTCGGCTCCGGTCAATACAAACTCACCTTCAGCAAGGGCTGCCGCAACAAACAACACCGGAAATTCATCAATGGCATCCGGCACATCGGCCGGATCCACCCGGCAAGCTTTCAGTTTACCTGCCGATACATGCAGGTCGGCCACCGGTTCCATACCGACGCTTGATTCGTTACTCAGGCGAACATCCCCACCCATCGCACCGAGAACACGACGCCAGCCATCACGGCGCGCATTGATGCCAATGCGCGAAAAATCAACATGCGACCCCTCCACCAGGCTCGCTGCCACAGCAAAGAACACAGCCGATGAAGGATCAGCCGGAATTGCCACAGCATCCGCCGGCGCATGCAGGGAGCCGACGGGCGACAGGCAGGCTGTCATGCCATCACGGACCTGCACATGTTGCCCGAACAATGGCAACATGCGTTCGGTATGGTCACGACTTTGGCGGGGCTCCGTCACACAGGTCTCACCCTCGGCGTACAGGCCGGCCAGTAATACACAGGACTTCACCTGGGCGCTGGCCACCTCGGAAACATGATGGATGGCGGAAAGATTGCCGCCGCGAATACTCAATGGAAGAAGGTTGTCATCACCCTCTCCCTTCACGTCTACCCCTTTAACGATTGCCCCCTTCACAACTGCACCCATACGGCGCACCGGATCGGCCACACGTTGCATCGGGCGCTTGCGCAGCGATGCATCACCGGTCAAGGTCGATGAGAATGGCTGTCCGGCTAACAGGCCCATCATCAGGCGCGCACAGGTGCCCGAATTACCGGCATCCAGAATGTTTTCAGGGGCTTTCAGGCCATGCAGGCCGACGCCATGCACTCGAAGCTCTGTTTTTTCATCATTCAGCCACTCAATGCGAACGCCCATATCGGCCAACATCCGGGCCGTGGCGAGGCAGTCCTCACCGGGTAGAAAGCCGCGAATCTCGGTGATGCCGCTGGCCAGAGATGCCAGCATCACAGCCCGATGTGACATGGATTTATCGCCCGGTATCGTCAATGTGCCGGTAAGAGCGCGATTGGCCGGGCCGGCAATCAATGTTCCGCCAATGTTCACGCTATTCCTCCATGCTCCGCTAGCCAGGCATCGCGTGCGGCCTTCGCCGCCGTAAATTCAGCCAGCAATGTTTCAGCATCGTTGCCATCTATAGCCGCTTCGAGGCGGGATAACTCCTGTTGAAAGGAGCTGATCTGATCCAATAATGCCTGTCGATTATGCAGGGCGATATCCCGCCACATTTCGGGAGACGAAGACGCAATGCGGGTAAAATCGCGAAAACCGCCGGCGGCAAAATTGAATGGATCATGGCTGCCGGCCTCACCGGAGCAGCGCACCGTGTTCACCAATGCGAACGCCGCAAGATGCGGAAGATGACTGACCGCTGCCATGACCTCGTCATGTTCTCTGGCTGTCATCTGCATCAGGCGAGCGCCTGCCTGTCGCCACATTTTCTCAACCCGGGCTATCGCTCCAGCATCGGTCGTTTCATCGGGGGTCAGGATGCACAAGCGATCCTGAAACAATTCAGCAAAGGCCGCCGCAGCTCCCGATGCTTCCGTGCCGGCAATAGGATGCGCGGGAACAAACTGTCCGGCATTCACCCGGCTGGCTTTGACAGCCGCAAGAGCTGAACATTTGGTACTGCCGGCATCGCTCACAACAGCATCGGCCGGTAGACTATCGGCCATCGCCTCGAGCACATCCGCATAAGCCCCCATCGGCACGGCCAGAAGCACAACATCAGCATCGCTGACCGCCGCCCCGACATCGTGGCTCCAGTCATCGACAACACCAAGCCGTTGGGCATTCTCGAGATTGTCTGCACAGCGCCCCACCCCGGTAATCCTTTGGACTGCGCCGGCCTTGCGCAATGCAAGCGCCAGCGACCCGCCAATCAGGCCGGTGCCGATAACCACCAGATGTTTGATGCCAGCTTCCACTTATCCGACCTCGTTTAAAATATCCGCCAGTGCTTCAATGCAACGGCTGTTCTCCGTTTCCGTACCGACGGAAATGCGCAAATAATCGGCCATTCCGTAGGGTGCCAGCGGGCGCGGGATGATGCCCTGATCCTCAAGCAAGTGCAAAATACGATCCGCCTGCGCATGGCGGAGCAAGACGAAATTCCCGTGACTCTCGCCCCCAAGGACACCCCATGCCCGGAACTGATCCTCATAGCGTTGCCGCTCATGCTTACAGACAGCCACCTTGTCCATGACCCATTCATCATCGTCAATCGCCGCCAGCGCCGCCGCCATAGCCGGCAGCCCGACATTAAACGGCTCGCGAAAACGGTTAGCCAGAGCAACGATAGATGCATCGGCGATGGCATAGCCGATGCGACAACCGGCCAGTCCGTAAGCCTTGGAAAATGTCCGGCAAATCACCAGCCCCGGATGACGCAATTCAGCCCAGCTATTGCCCAGCATCCCGGCAACATACTCATAATAAGCCTCGTCAATCATCACCAGCACATCCCGCGGCAGCACATCAAGAAAACGCTGCATGGACTCCGGCGTGTGCACAGTGCCGGTCGGGTTGTTCGGGTTGGCAATACAAACCAGCTTCGTTCTACCATCCACGACTGCTGCCATGGCATCGAGATCGTGGCTTAAACCATCCGCCTCGGCAACGGGCACGGGCATAGCCCCTGCCGCCTGCGTTGCCAGCGCATAAACAATAAAACCGCGCTGACTGAACACCACCTTGTCACCGGGTCCGGCAAATGTGCGAATCAGAATCTCCAGCACCTCGTTGGAGCCGTTACCGGGCAATATCTGATCAGCCCCAACCCCGTGCTTCGCCGCCAACGCCTGTTTCAGTGCCGTAGCATTGCCATCGGGGTAACGATGCACCTCTGCCGCAGCTTGCCTGATTGCTGCCACTGCTTTCGGGCTCGGACCATAGGGATTTTCGTTCGAGGCAAGTTTAATCGCCTCACTTAACCCCTTTTCACGCAGCAATTGTTCTACCGGTTTACCCGGCACATAAGGGTGCAGACCCGAAGCCTGGGGCACAGCCTTCTGCGACCAGTCAATACTCATGCATTACTCCCGAGCAATCTGAATTCAATATCGAACAGGCAGGCAGTAACGATATTACAGGGTTTTGGATACCGGATACGAACCCAGCACCTTGATAAAGCTGCCGTCCATGGCTTCGATCTCGGCCATAGCCGCGCTGACATCGGCATCATCGCGATGCCCCTGAATGTCGGCGAAAAAGACGTATTCCCAAAGCTTTCTCTTGGAAGGACGGGATTCGATACGGGTCAGGCCGATACCGCGCCCGGCAAATGGCTCGATCAGCTTGTGCAAAGCCCCGGGGACATCCCGGATCGACATGACCAGCGCTGTTTTGTCCTCACCCGAAGGGGGGGAATCATGCTGGCCGATAACAAAGAAACGTGTCGTATTATCGTGATGGTCCTCGATGTTGGTCGCCAGCACCGGCACTTCAGCGCGCTCGGCCACTTCGATGGGAGAGATGGCCGCCACACCGGCTGCGTGCCCGGCATCCGCCTCGCCCACGATGATCGCGGCACGGGCGGTCGAATCGGTCTCAACCAGGGTCGCAGCGGGGCAATGTTCGGCAATCCAATGCTGGCACTGGGCCAAGGGCTGCGGATGCGAATAAATCGTTTTTATCGATTGAAAATCCTGCGCCTGCGTTAACAGCTGATGATGAATGGAAAGCTGAATCTCGGCGCAAACAAAGATATTGCTGTCGATATTGGCGAGCAGATCCAGAGTCTGCCCAACCGCGCCCTCAAAAGCATTCTCCACCGGCACCACGCCATAGGTTGCACGACCGGATTCCACCTCTTCGAACACCTTGGCGAAGTTCGTGCACGGAGTGTAATGCGCCGTCGAACCAAACTGTCGACTGGCGGCGGTATGAGAAAAAGTTCCCTCGGGTCCCAGATAGGCAATGGTCATCGGATGTTCCAGCGCCAGGCAGGCGCCGATGATCTCGCGATAAATGCCGTGGATGGCTTCATCAGGGATGCGTGTTTCATGTGAACTGGCGGCTGCATCGCGATTGCGCGCAAGGATTCGCCGGATGATGGATGCTTCGCGGCTGGGCACATAAAACGGGGCATTGCCGCGATCCTGCTTGTGCTCGCCGACTTCGCCGGCCAGGCGCGCGCGCTTCCGAATTAATTCCAGCAGCTCATCATCGACGGCATCAATGGCATCTCGTAATCTGCTTAATTCTTTTTCGGCATCACTCATAACGCCAGCACGCTAGCAGCAGCCAAGGCGTCAATCCATGCCGGAAACGCTGCTTTTTCACTTGCTGTCGAGCACCCGTGAGGATCGAATAAATGATGACTTCGTAAAAAGGCATCATCGCGCCCATGGACGGGCGTGCAAATCAATGGTTTGCGTCGTAAGTCATTGATTTGTAAGGAAAGTGAAAACCGCTCTTTTCGCTTTCCGAGACGTAAAAAGGCCACGGACGGCCTTTTTTGCGATTTCATCAATAAATCAGTCAGATCTATCCAGACCAAGCCATTGGCGAGCAACTGCATATTACGAAATATCCTGAATTCTCCGTGCTTCGCCCCTGACAGGGTCTTGAATATCATCCCCATGCCGAGACGCATGGATGTGTCGAATCATCGTAATTCTTTGATTTTATTATTAGATTTATTTATCTTTGTTAGTATGAAGTATATAACCAAAAAATAAATAAGAACACCTAGACCTAAACCAACTTAGGCTGCCACCATATGGACAGGCGTTCCTTCATATAATGGTTTCCCATTCGACGCATAACCTAAAATTGCACCCGGACCGATGAGCTTTTGCATTACATTGACTTGCCACAAAATATCGGCCGATGAGTTGATGT
>CAZDJY010000014.1:0-4199 GCA_964505835.1 uncultured Zetaproteobacteria bacterium
GCGCTTGTCGCAGCGTTTAACGGCGCCCAGGAAATTCTGCTGCTCAAGCGCCCGGGCGATGTACATCTGGGCGGTCTGTGGTCCTTCCCCGGCGGCAAGGTTGAAGATAACGAAGCGCCGCTAGAGGCCGCGGAACGCGAACTTGGGGAGGAAACAGGGCTTGCCGGCGAGCGCTGGCAGCTGCTCGGCACCTCGACGCATGCCTATCCGGACCGAACCCTTCATTTCCACTTGTTTGCCTGCGCCTGCCCGGATATCTCAAGCCTGCACGGCGAAAGCGAGCATCAATGGGTTTTCCCGGATGATATCGGTCACTACGCCATGCCGGATGCCAATGCGAAACTGATCCCCTTGCTTTTCAAAGCGCATGCGAGCGGTCATCCAGATTCCAAACCTATTTAACCGGAAAGTTCTCCGGGACTTTGTAATCAGGATATTGCAGACGGAATCGCTTGAGACTCGCGGCAGCCTCGGTCTCTTTGCCCTGTTCGTACTGCTCGCGAATCTTCGCCAGCCATATCTCGGGAGATAGCACTTGCTCTTTCTTCAAAGCATCCGCTGAATTTCTCCCGGCAGCATTCCCGACATCAGCCTCTTCGACAGCATGATCTTCAACTGCGGCCCCAACCTTGCCGGCGCTAAAGCCCTCGGGCCTGGCCGCATCGCTGGCCGCCGGGGCGGTGGGCCTGGCCTGCAGCATCATGCTGCGCTTCGCTGCCGGAGTTTTGGAAGGTAGCGCTTCAGCAGGTGCCACTTTGGAAGGGGCCATGCGAACCGGAGCCGCCTGATCGCGCATGCTTTTCGATTCTACTGATAAAGGCAGCGCCCCTTCCTGCTCTTTCTCCTCTGACAGCTTTCCTTTTCTCTCCGCTTCCGGTGCGGCCTGCTTGTCCATGACTTGGTTAGGCTCAAACACCTCAGGCCTCTCGGACTTGATCATGATAATCAGCGATGCCGTCAACATCAGGGTGGCGACAGTGGCCACGGGGGCCAGCCAGCGAGAAAGCCTGAATACGCGCTTCTTCTCAACGGCTTCACGGGCATGGCTCAACACGGCCGAATCCAGCTGCATGGGCGGCTCATCGGTACGCGACTGCTGATACAGGCGGGACAGCTTGTCATCTTCGTTCATAGCAACTCTCCCATGCAGGCTTTCAGTCGTTGCACGGCATAGCGCAGCCTGCTTTTGATGGCCTCGCGCCCGGCGGAAACGATGCCGGCAATCTCATCCAGCGTCAGGCCCGCCTCCTCCTTGAGCAGGAACACCTGCCGCTGCGGTGGCGGCAGTTGTTCGACACAAAACAGCAACCGGGCCATCTGCCTGCGCACATGGGTCATGTTTTCCGGGTCATGGTAAGCCGGCCCGGCCGCACAGGCCTCGACCGCTTCCCTGTCATCGCTCAGATACGGCTCCCACTGTCCCGACTTGCGGTAATGGTCGATGAGCCGGTTCGTGGCAATGCGGCTTACCCAGGTCATGAACTTTGCCGCCGGCCTGTACTGTTTTCTGGCCTTGATGATGCTGAGCCAGACATCCTGATATATCTCCTCGGCCACATAGCTGTCACCCACCGAACGCAGCACCAGCCGGTACACCGTGCCCTTGTGCCGTGCGTAGAGAATCTCGAAGGCTCTGGCATCGTCTTTGGCGTATGCCTGCATAAGCGCTTCATCGGAGGCCCCACCGGATTGATCCACCATGCTGCCAATGTAGCTGGACACCGCTGTAAACGGAAGATATCCGGCGCCGCCGATCGGCACCGGATACCTCCGTTTGAGACAGTCGATGGTCACACAAGCCACCATTCAGCCATCAACCACTCAGTCGATGACCAAACCGTCCGGACCCTGCCTGCGCGGCCGGACATCCGTCCTGGGTGCATCCAGCCTGCCTGCCAGGCGAACCAGCTCGACAAATTCGCGCCGGTGCCCGGCCCGGTCACGCCCCTTGGCCGAGGCTGCCAAGCGCAGGGTTTCATCATACCCGAATGAACCGCTATACGTGCCGCCGCGCAGCAGGTCGCCGAAGGCAGCCACGGCTGCGGAGAAGCGGAAATTTACAGTGGTGTTCCCTGCTTTCTTGATCATACGCTTGTGCAACGGGTATTCGATCAGGCTGCTGGTGTCGGAGTTTGTTTTACTCTGGGGCTGCTTGTAGCGCAGGCGCAGCAGGGCGATCTCGCCGGCTTTGCCCTTCACGGAAGCTCGCTTGCCGTAGCGCAACGGGTCGACGGAACCCTTGTGCCCGGCCAGCGTCACTTCGTAAAGCGCCGTCACCGTATGACCCGCCCCGATCTCGCCGGCATCCACCTTATCGTTGTTGAAATCCTCACGCTTGAGCATCCGGTTTTCGTAGCCGATCAGGCGATACTCGCTGACCGTGGCCGGATTGAACTCGATCTGGATTTTTACATCCCTGGCTATAGTCATCAGCGTGGAGCCAATCTCATCCACCAGCACCTTGCGCGCCTCAGCCACGGAATCGATATAGGCATAATTGCCATTGCCATGATCGGCGATCTGCTCCATCAGGCGGTCGTTGTAGTTGCCTGTGCCGAAGCCGAGCGTGGTCAGGGAGATGCCCGTCTTGCGTTTCTGCTCGACGAGATTCACCAAAGCCTCAAAATTCGTAGTGCCGACATTGAAATCGCCGTCAGTCGCCAGAATCACGCGGTTCACACCGCCCTTGATGAAGGCAGACTCGGCCATCTGGTAGGCTAGCCGGATACCGGCAGCGCCATTGGTCGAACCGCCAGCATACAGGTTGTTCAGCGCTGCGCTGATGCGTCCGTGATCGTTGCCCGATGTGGGTTGCAATACGACACCGGAAGCGCCGGCATAGACGACGATGGAAATGCGATCGCGGTAAGTCATCTGCTGAGTCAATTCGCTCAGGGCCTGCTTCAAGAGTGGCAGCTTGTCCGAGCTACGCATGGAGCCGGATACATCCACCAGGAACACCAGATTACTAGGCGGCAGCTGACTGCGATCCATCTCGAAGCCCTTGATGCCGATATGCAGCAGATGCTTCTGATGATTCCAAGGTGCCGGGGCCATTTCCGCCGTCACGCGGAATGGCTGCCTGCGCCCCGAAGGCGTCCGGTAGTCGTAGGCGAAGTAGTTAAGCATCTCCTCGATGCGCACGGCATCCTGCGGCGGCAGGCGCCCTTCGCGCAGGATACGCCGGACATTGGCGTAGGAGCCGCTGTCCACATCGATGCTGAAGGTGGAAACGGGGTGTTCGCTGACCAATTTAACCGGATTGCTGTCGAAATGGCCGTAGTTCTCGCGATCTACCGGCTCGGAGGGCCAGCGCATCACCGGATGCGGCATGAACATTACATTCGGTGATGCCGCCATCTTGCGGCTCGCCCCAACCGCCTCGAGTTTGTCGCGCGGTTGGGTGCGCCCCTTACTGCGCGGCTGTTGTTCGTGAACCTGCCCTGCCGCATTGGCGGCATCAGCGCTTGAGGGTTGCGGTGCGACGAGCACCTCCCGCCCCGGTTCGACCGGTTTATTCTTCCCCCCCTCAATCACGATCTGTTCCTGCGCGACTGGATGGGTGGATTCCATCTCCGCCCTCTGCTCCGGCTGGCATGCCATTAGACAGCCGGCTGCAAATGCGAATGCTATGATTGTATTTGTTTTCATTTCTCACTCCTTGTTTATCAAGTTCAGGCATTGCCTGTCTGAATAAACGCAGGAGCGCGCAAAAGGGGTTAATTAAAATGGCTATTTGCAGAATTGGGCGATGCATTGATGCTTCACTTTAGTGATGCCATGATACCCGCCAATCGTTTCCTATCACTCTCTGGACTCAAATAGGCGGCAATAGAGTTCCACGAGTCGAGTTTCGTAGCATTCACAAATGAACCTGACTCGTCGATGAATATATTCATTTTTCCTCAACTATCAGACCTTTTCCAGTCGCAATGGAGTTGGTAATTAAGGTTTACGTTTAGCCCTCGGATGGGCATCATCATATACCTCGGTCAGCTTGGCGATATCCAGGTGGGTATACCTCTCGGTCGTGCCGAGCGACGCATGTCCGAGCAACTCCTGAATAGCCCGCAGATCAACGCCACCGGCCAACAGATGCGTGGCAAATGAATGGCGCAATCGATGCGGCGTCACCGACATATCCGCCCCGGTAGCCAATGCTCTGGCTTTGAGCATGCGCTGCACCGAACGGGCAGTCA
>CAZDJY010000014.1:4299-10644 GCA_964505835.1 uncultured Zetaproteobacteria bacterium
ACCCCCGCCGCAACATTGCTATCGCACCATCCATTGCGCACGGCTGCATCGAAAAAGCTCGACAAGGCCGACAAGCGCCTGGCCAGCGTTGATGCGGCAAGCCCCGCAGCATGCGAAGCCACCAACCAGTCCTGTACCTGTTGTCGGGTGATATGTTGCAGCGTGATATCGCCGCAGTAGTCCGTAAAGCGGGTCAAATCGCGCCGATAGGCAGCTACGGTATGAGAGGAGGCCAGTCGCACCTCAGCCAGTTCCTGCAGAAACTTAGGAATAGCCGCAGCCAGACTCAGTTCAGCTATCACCCTCGCCGCCCTGTCCGGATGTGCCAGCAGGCATCCCATCCCGAACCGTTTCATCCGCGGCCACTTCATAGCGATTACCGCCCAGCGCCTTGGCCACATACATGGCCTGGTCGGCCAGATCAATCAGTTCCTTCACCGCCATATCCTGATCAGCGGATGAATAGGCCACACCCATACTGATGCTGGCTTTCTCATCGCCGGGAATCGGATGTTCGGCCACGCGTTGCACAATTCGTTTGGCGATCTCCTCGCCTTTGTCTTCCGAACAGCCGGGCAGAAGCACAACAAATTCATCGCCACCCATGCGAATCAGCGGATCCTGGGCGCGAACGAAGCTGCGCATTTCCTCGCACACCATGGCCAGCACATCATCACCGGCGGTATGCCCGAGTCGATCATTGATGGCCTTGAAATCATCCACATCCACATACAGACAGGCCACACCGCAATCGCGCCCGAACCACTGTGACAAGGGCTGGTGACTATGCGGTTGCAAAAAACGGCGATTATGACTGCCGGTCAGCGAATCGGTGATGGCCAAGCGCGCCAGACGTTCGCGGGCCACGGCATGTTCGAGCGTCAGCCCGACAACCTGGGCCAGATGTTGCAGAAAATCCGTACTCTGATCTGGAGCAAAGCGATCCCGGTCCACAGCTCCGACACCCAGCACGCCGAAAGGGTGTTCCATATCACCCAGTGTCAGCAGAGCCAGAGAGCCCAGATGCTGATCGTGCGAATCAAGCCAATCGAAGCTCTTTTTAGAGCTCAATTGCATCAGCCATACCCGTTTGCGTGCCAGGCCCATCTGCTGAATCTCACCTTTCTCGATCCATACCAGATCGCGCTCCGACAGGCCGTCAAGCTTGCGGCCGCCCATAAAGCTTGAGCGATCCACCCAGAAACGCACAAAATCGAGATCAAAGCCCGAACGCAGCCCCCTCAACAGGGTAAAGCAAAGGTCTTCCGGATCGGTAGATTTGAGCACCTGCGATTCAAGATCGAACAAATGGGAGAACAGGCGTTCGTTGGCACGCAGACGCTTCATCACTTCGGCCACATACTGGCGCAACTCACGATTCTCGTCGGCCAACTGCTGAAAACGGCGGCTGGATAGATCTTCGACCTTCACCTCCGCCTTCTTGCTCATTGCTGCACCGTTTCTTCCAGCAGGATTTGCCACGGTGCATCATCAACACTGCGAGCCAGATACAGGCGTTTTCTCCCCTGATCGGCGTAATTGCTTGAACGATAGATCTGGTCGAATTCGGCCACCACCACCTCGCCCTCGGGCCAGCGGTTGGGATCATGGATCAGACTGAGGTTCTCGAACTCAACATTAATAAAGGTTTTCGGCGCGTTGACGCGTTTCTTATAACGTTTCCAGGCGGCCAGATCGCGCTTGCCTGAATGAAAGCGCGTGTGGTAATGACTGAGATAAGCATCGCTGTCCAGCGACATCCAGTCCTGCTTCCAGGCCGCTAATGTATCGCGCACCGACTGCTGCAAGGCCTGACGCTGCTCATCCTGACCGAAGCGGAAGTCCTGGCCAACAATCACCCAGCTCTTGCCCAACTGAACCTGCTCAGCCAGGGCCACAAGGCGCGGGTTGGGCAACGAGAAACAGCCGCGCGTATCCTGCGGTGGCCGGCGCTGAACGTCGGTGGGATAACCATGCATCCAGATGCCGTGCCCCTTCTTGTTATGCAATTGATCCAGCTCATTCGGGTAATCAATAGGAAAAGCCACCGGCCCGTAACGTGCTTCAAGTGCCTTGCCCTGCAATTTCTGCACAAAGCGGTAAACTCCGTTTGGTGTTCGCCCGTCGCCCTCACTCGCTTTGTCACCGGATGCGCTACCGGTCACCACGTATTCATCGGCAACGCGCGTCAACTTGCCGTCATCGCCCATGGCAAAAACAAACAGGCGGGAACGTGCCTTGTCGACCATAAATACATTGGCGATCCCGGGACCCGGCAACAGGATATCCAGCGGCAGACCGTTGACTGCATCCAACTTATCCATGAAAGCATTCAGGCGCGCATCAGCTTCGCCGAGACCTTCGCTCAGATCGGCGGATGCGAGCATCTGCTCCTGCTTCGCGATACCGTGGGCATAATCACCGGCCTGCTGCACAGCCTGCACAGCCTCACGCCGGTGCGCTTCGGCCAGCAACAATGCTGCCAGCGGATCATTGGTGCCCGCATCATTCAACAGCTCCAGCGCTTGGGCCGGCTGCTTCGATTTCAATGCCAGGGCCGCCCGCAGGATAGCCCGATCTTCATTGCTGAGTTCTTTAACCGCATCCGAATCACCAGCTTTCAGCGCCTCAAATACGCGCTCCCAGCGCTGACCCGGTTGATTGGTCATCACAGCCACAGGCGCTATGGCTGGCTCCGGTATCACCTCGGGGGACAACGATGCAACGGTTATCGATTCGCCAACAGATGCGGCAAGCGATGGCACCGCATCCCCGGCAGCATATGCTGCCATTGGAAAACACAGGCTCAGGGCCAGCAGCAGGCGCGCAGATGCAGGCCAGCATGACAGAACCGTTTTACAAGACTGCTTCATTTACGATCTTCCAACCATCCTTATTCTTCTCCAACACCAACTGCTTGTGATCCTGACTCTGGTAGCCGTCCGACTTGAAATACTGCATGAAATCAACCCGAACCTTCGTCTCAGATACAGGCGAAAGCTGAATTGCATCGAGTTTTACATCAATAAAAGATTTTTTCCGGATAATCCGGCGCTTATACCGCTGCCATGCGGGCTTAGTGCTGAAGCGTCCGGCTGGCTTAAAATCCTCTGCATAGGCCGCGAAATAGCCATCCACATCGCGTGCGCTCCAGGCGGCCCGCCAATGTTCAAGCGCCACCAGCACAGCTGCCCGTGTCCCAGCCTCCAGAACAGGCATCACCTGCGGCCCGGGGATCTTAGGCTGAGCGGCCGGATCATCCGGCTTTTTAACTGGCATGACAGGCTTCTGCGGCGGCATTTCAGGTAATACCCCGACCGTTGCATGCAAGTTGCGGTGCGTCGAATCCGAAGTCGCCAGTTCCGCTCGCGCATCACGCAGGTGTAGCAGACGCTGGTAACGCTGCTCTAGCTCCGGATTCTCTTCATCGATCAAGGCCTTCTGATACGACTCCAACGCCAGCTTCACATACAGGTCGCCGATATTCTCGTGCGCCGTATTGTAATCGGGATTTAGGTCCAGCGAAGCATCCAGTTCCCTGACCGCAGCTCGCAAATCACCAAGCTCATTGTAGATCACGGCAAGGTTATTGTGTGGCTCAGCCAGCGTCGGACGCAGGTCAAGAACCTTGCGAAAATGCCGAATCGCAGCCTGATAATTTTTCTGATGCACTTCGGCCACGCCGAGCATAAACCAAAGCTGGTAATCACGCGGCTTGTCGGCTGCCAGCGCATTCAACATGCTCGCCGCCTCACCGTCCTTGCCCTGATCAAGCAATGCTCTGGCCTCGGACATCGAAGCGCTCTGGGCATAGCCGGGCTGCCACAGCAGAAACAGACAAAAAATCAGGGCAGAGAATCGACGCATAACGTCAAAGGGTAAGCATCTAAGGGTCAGGGACAAGCGCATATCAGGCCTTCTCCCCTTCAACCTTGGTCGGGGGCAACATGCCGCCGGACAACACCAGTTTCATACCTTCCTCGACCGTCATATCCAGACATGTGATTTCGCTTTCGTCGACAAATAACAACCAGCCTGTCGTCGGCAACGGCGTCGAAGGCACAAACACCGACACATACTGATGCTCGTCTCCTTCCGCTTGGCCTGGCATGGAGCCTTCGCCAGTGACGAAGCCGATTACCCAGCGTCCGTGCTGCGGAAACTGAACCATCACCACCTTTTGAAAGGCCTTCGAACTGTCGCTGAAAATGGCCGACAACAGCTGCCGGGTTGCCTTATGGATAGTACGCACCAGAGGGATACGCTCCATGATGATATCAATCAGACGCATCACCTGGCTGCCGATAAAGTGGGTCGTTAAAGCACCTACCAGAAGAATAAACAACAGCGCCAGCAACACCCCCATGCCGGGGATATCCACCCCGAACAACACCTCGGGACGGTAGGCGTGCGGCAACAGTGCAATGCCCCTGTCCGACATATCAATCAGCCAGTTAATCACAGCTACCGTGACCAGTAACGGGGCTAAGGCAACAACGCCTGCAAGAAAATACTTACGTAACATGGATATCAGCGTAGCTCCTTATCTGACTGCCGGCAAACCTGAAGCGACATTATTGACGGCGGAGCCAGGCTGAGGCACACGCAGCAGGGCACGAATCGGAGTCAATCTTAGCTGTTTTTCAGGCGCGATAGCTTTCTTACCGCTCAGCATCCGCTCCAGGAAGTCCACGGTTTCCGGATGTGGGTGACCGATCATCACACATGCATGATCCATCGCCTGACAAGCCAGTGCCTTCTGCCATGCTGCCTGCATATAGGCCTCGTCCTGACGGTGATCGAGAAATATCTGCCGAGCCGCCCAGGGCAGGCCAGCTGCAGCCGCAGCCTCGGCCGCCACACTGTGGGCGCTGGTCTTCGAATCGACGAAGAACAATCCTTCTTCGCGCAATATCCGCATCAAAGGCTGCATCGCCTCAGGCAGGCGCGTCAGATGCGAGCCCATATGATTGTTCACACCCTCAACATAAGGCACCTGCGCAAGGTTCTGCAAAAATGTCCGGCGCATTTGACCGGCATCCATACCCACACGCAGAAAACTCGAGTCCATTTGATCGCGATACTTTGCGGTGTCAGGCTCCATTGGAAGATGCAACATCACCATCTGGCCAGCCTGATGCGCCATTTCAGCCGCCTTGCCAGGCTGCGGTGAATCCGGCAATACCGAGATCGCCACCGGTACGTTCAAGGCAAGAATCCTGCGCAGTGCATCCAGATTATAACCTACATCATCCAGAATAAAGGCCACACCATGGCGTGGCTTGGCATTGAAAGGGGCTGGAGCTTTATGAGCGGGTGCTGGCAATGGTGCGATATGAGGCAGTATGGGCGCGGCCTGGAAGTCCTCAAAGGTCACATCGGGTACAGCGGAACGTAACTGCTGTGCCTCCTTTTGGCGCGGCAGCAACGTGGCAACCGCTGCCACCAGGACAAGCAGCAATATCACCAGCGCAGCGGTCAACCACATAGGCATCTTATTCGGAGTAGCCATCAGAAATTCAGCGCAACAGCGTTACCTTAACCCTGAATGGCGTGTAGCCCTTCAAGCAAATCAAGCGCGCGCTGCAACTGTGTATCCAGCGGCAAACGTTTCTGCATCGTCTCACTTGGCGAACCACCGGCTTCTTTGCCCTTGGCTCCTCGCTTGATCTTACCCTTCTTGCCCTTGTTGCCATTCTGTAAGTGCCCCTTCAGATCGCGCTCGAAAATGGACGGAAAAGCAGGCTTGGCATCCTCTTTCGGAGACTCGACCTTGAGCTGCTCGACTTGAATATCCGGCTTGATGCCCGTGGCCTGAATGGAGCGACCGCTTGGTGTATAATACAGCGCCGTGGTCAGCTTGAATGCCGTACCATCCGGGAGCGGCACAACCGACTGCACCGAGCCTTTGCCGAAGCTGTTCGTTCCCAGCAGTACGGCACGATGGTGATCCTGCAGTGCACCCGCGACGATCTCCGAGGCCGATGCCGAGCCATGATTGATCAGCACCACCAGTGGCAAGCCATGCAGCGCATCACCCGGCTGGGCATCGAATGTCAGATTCTTGCCAATGCGGGACTTCGTACTGACGATATTGCCTTTGCCAAGAAACAGATCGGATACCTCCACAGCCTGATCCAGCAGGCCGCCGGGGTTATTGCGCAGATCAAGAACGGCGCCGGACAAGTTGCCGGCCTGCTTGCTCAACTCGCTGATTTTCTTCTTCAGCAGGCTGCTCGTCCGCTCCTGGAACTGGGTGACGCGCAGATACGCATAACCGGGCGCAAGAAAATCACTTTTCACCGACTTGATCTTGATCTTGTCGCGTACGATCTTGATCTCCAG
>CAZDJY010000014.1:10744-17871 GCA_964505835.1 uncultured Zetaproteobacteria bacterium
AATCACTTTTCACCGACTTGATCTTGATCTTGTCGCGTACGATCTTGATCTCCAGTGGCGCATCCTCACCTTTGCGGAAGATGGTCAGCACGATGCTGGTGCCCGGCTTGCCGCGCATCTTCTTGACCGCCTCCGGCAGAGACATGTCGCGCGCCAGCTCATCATCGATTTTGATAATCAGATCGCCCGCCTTGACTCCCGCACGATCGGCCGGGGTATCCTCAATCGGTGAAACAATACGAATACCACCCTCGGCGGAGGAAATCTCGATGCCCAAACCGCCAAACTCGCCCTTCGTATCGACATTCATCTGGCCGTACATTTCCTTATCCATATACGTCGAATGCGGATCGAGGCTGGACAACATGCCTGACAATGCGCCGTCAATCAGCTTCTCATCCTTCACATCCTCGACATAGGAGCGGCGCACCATTTCCATGACACGGGAAAATTTCTGCAATTGCCCGTAATCGGTTGCGGCACTTGCCTGTTGTACGCCACGGCCCGGTTGCCAGGCCAACACAGCTGCCAGCAGCACTGCTGCGGCTCCGGCTGTTAATAAAACTCTACGATATATCAATGACATATTTTCTCCATTCAGCACCATCCCCAACGGAACCCGATGCCACAAAAATTCATCTTCCCGGCAGACTGCCAGCCGATCATCTGCGACACCAGCGCTTAGGATTCACCGCCCTGCCCTTATCCCGAATCTCGAAATACAGGGCAACGTTGCTTACCCAGCCCGTACTGCCCGCTTCAGCCAGCACATCGCCTTCCTCAACCCAGTCGCCAAGCTGCTGATACAAGGCATCATTATGGGCATATACGCCCAGCACGCCATCCCCGTAGTCGACGATCGTCATTAGTCCGTAACCACCGAACCAGTCGGCGTAGCGCACCTGCCCGGAAGCCATGGCCCTGACCTGATGACTCTTGCCGTTCGGCTTGAGTTGCACACCCTTCAGCTTCGCCCGGTTGGCTGATGGACGAGAGCCGAAACTTGCGACAATCTTGCCCGGCAGCGGCCAGTGCAATCGTCCTTTGCGCTTGCGAATATGCTGCGCCTGCTGCGGTGCATCCATGGCCATCAGTCCCTGACCTATATTATCCAGCAATTCCAGCAGCGCCTTCTGCTCTTTGGCCAGGCGGGCATCCTTGATCTTCTTGCTGTGCACATCCTGCCTGATGCTCTTTAGCGCACTTCGTTTGGCCTCAACCCGTTCGGCCACCGCCCGTTCCGCCTTTTTCTTCACATCATGGAGTCTGGCCAGATCATCGCGACTCTTGCGCATATCCTGCTCGACTTTGCGCAAGGCCAGTACACTATCCTGATACTGGCGCCTGTCTTCGGCCTGGGAATGCATAATGCTATTGAGCAAATAACGGCGATGTGGAATATCGCTGACCGATACCCCGGTCAGGATGCCAAACCACTGCGAGGATCGAGAGCCACGCTGCCATGCGGCAACAGCTTCATCCCGCAATCTATCTTCAAGCGCCGCAATTTGCTGTTTCAGCTGACCCTTGCGGCGAATCAGAACAGTCAGCTTGCGGTCGGCCTGCTGCACTTTTTCCCCGGCTTTGCGGCTGGCGGCACGAGCCCGGACCAGCGCCTTGTCCATCTGTCGCAGCTCACGCCCCAGAGTTCCGAGTTTCTTTTCCAGCCCCCGGCGAATCTTCGCCAGCCGGGCTCTCTCCAATTTGATCTTTTCGATGCGGGATTCTGTCTGCTGCTTGGCAGCACCGGCAGCCTGAGCTACAGCCGTTTCAGCGACTGCCATCGCACAGCCCAGAAAGCCCAACACCAGCAGGTGGAAAATGAATAAACGTCTAAACATCATCAGACACGATGATAGGGGTGCCCCTGCAGGATGGTAAAGGCCCGATACAGTTGTTCCAGCACCATCGCCCGGGCCAATTGGTGCGGCAGGGTGAGCGCAGACAGACTCCAGCAATGGCCGGCAGCCCTGCGTACCGTTTCACTGACGCCATCGGCACCGCCGATAACAAAATCCAGACAGGCGTTACCACTCAAGCCGCGCAAAAAGCCGGCCCAGTCCATACTTGATAAAGCCTTGCCTCGCTCATCAAAGAGTACAAAGCCCTTGCCCGCTTCCGCCAGAATATGCCTTTCCTCTTCCTGTTTACGCTGTGAAACCTGTTTGCCCCGACCTTCCGGCAATTCGACAATCTGAAATTTCGCGTTCGCCTTAAGACGTTGCAAAAATCTAGATTCGAATTCAGCCAGTTCGCGTCCACCCCGGCCGACCACAAGCAGACGAATCTTCACGCCGGAGCACTGGCTCCGGGCTGTCCCCAAAGTCTCTCAAGCTGAAAACTCTCACGCACCTCGGGCAAAAACAGATGGATAACGATATCGCCCAGATCAACAAGCAACCACTCCATCGCCTCCAGCCCCTCAACCTTGCCCGGCAATTCGAAGGCATGCGCCACTTCAATCAAGGACTGGGACAAAGCCTTGATCTGGCGATCAGTGCGACCCGTAGCCAGCACAAAACGATCGGCAAAATCGCAGCGCCCGCGAACATCAATAACGAGGACATCCTGCGCCTTCTTGTCTTCCAGCGCTTCCAGCACTGCTTCCGTTAATTTTTCCAGAGCTTCGATGTTCGCTCCGGCCTGCTGTTTGATTACACTCACGTTCACCTCTTCATTGTTCATCACTGTCTACCATATAAATCTTTCACGCCAGCCAGAATTGCATCGGGAATCATGCCATCCGGAATGCTCCCCTGCGAACAGGCCACCCTGATATCTGTTGCCGACACATCCGGCAGGTTCACATCCAGACGCAACACATGCCCTGGCATTCGGCAGGCTCTCGCTTCCTTCGCATCCACCCGCTGCCAGCCCGGCACGTCCACCACGGGGCTGCCCTGCCGGGCAAACATCGCAATATTGCACAGGTCGAGGTGTGCCGGATACTCGCGCCAGTGAGGTAATCCGGCCCAGACATCAGAACCCAGCATCAGCCACGGAACCTCCCCCGGCCTCTCGCAAGCGAACTCGCGCAATGTCTCGATGCTCGGCGTAGGGCGCCCCTTGCGCACTTCCCGATCCAGGACGCGTACCCGCGGCTCATCGGCAAACATGGTTCTCAGCCATCGGAGCCGTTGCTCTGCATCCGCACAACCGGACAATTCACGATGCACCGGCCAGGCAGGCAGCACCCAAATCTCGTCCAGCCCCAGTAGCTCCAGCCCGGCTCGAACCAGCGCCAGATGGCCGCAATGCGGCGGATCGAAACTTCCGCCAAAGATGCCAATCACAGTAAGACCCGAGACATCATCAACCATGCCTCAATTACTGGCGCACCTCTCCGTGCCCGTACACGATCCATTTAAGCGTTGTCAGCCCTTCCAGACCAACCGGCCCACGCACATGCAACCGGTCGGTGGAAATACCGATCTCGGCTCCGAGCCCGTACTCAAACCCGTCTGCAAAACGTGTACTGGCATTCCACATCACCGAGGAAGAATCCACCTCACGCAGAAAGCGCTGCCCGGCCCGATAGTTCTCCGTCACAATGCTTTCGGTATGACCCGAACCGTAAGCAGCAATATGCTCAATCGCCTCGTCCAGACTCTCCAGTACTCGGATCGACAGGGTCGGGCCGAGATATTCGGTCGCCCAGTCTTCGGCCGTAGCGGGGGTCACATCCAGGTTGCCGATCAACTGACATGTGCGCTCACAGCCGCGCAGCTCCACACCCTTGTCCAGCATCGCTCTGGCGACAGCAGGCAACACCTCGGCGGCACAATCCTGATGCACGAGCAGCGTTTCCATCGCATTGCAGACGCCAAAACGGTGCGTCTTAGCATTCACCGCGATATCCACAGCCATCGCGGCATCCGCATCAGCATCCACATAGACATGACAAATGCCATCCAGATGTTTGATCACCGGCACTCGGGATTCGGCCGACACCCTCTCAATCAACGACTTTCCGCCGCGGGGAATAATCACATCCACATATTCCTCCGCCTTCAGCAGCGCGCCGACCAGAGCCCGATCAGTGGAATCCACCAGCTGCACGGCATCCTGAGACAGACCGGCATCGACCAGAGCCCGACGCAGGCAAGCCGCAATAGCGCGATTGGAATGTATGGCCTCGGAACCGCCACGCAGTATGGCTGCATTGCCCGACTTCAGGCACAGGCCGGCCGCATCTGCCGTTACATTAGGACGCGATTCGTAAATGATGCCGATGACGCCCAAAGGGACGCGCATATGCCCGACCTGGATACCCGACGGCCTGAAACGCAGATTGCTGATTTCGCCTACGGGATCGGGCAAAGATGCAATCTGCTCAAGCCCGTCCGCTATGGCATCAATCCGCTCGGCAGTCAGCAGCAGGCGATCCTGCATGGCCGAATCCAGGCCGTTCTTTTCAGCCGCCTGCATGTCCAGCGTGTTGGCGGCGATAATCTCAGGCGCTTCTCTGCGTATCACAGCCGCAGCAAGCGTAAGCGCCTCGTTCTTGGCTTTCGTATCCGCCATGCGCATGGCTTTGGCAGCCTGTCGGGCATGCTCGCCCAGCGCATGAATAACGGTTTTAGCATCCGCCTGTTTTACAGTTCCCATGATTATAACTCCTTATCCTTAGCAGCATGATCGGCGTTCATGATGACAAGGTTATCGCGATGGATCACCGAGGAAAAATCGCGATAACCGAGCAGCGATTCTATTTCCTGGCTGCCATGCCCCCTGATGCGACGCATCTCTTCAGCGGTATAATTCACCAGTCCTTTGGCCAGTTGTCGGCCCTCGGCCACGACTTCGACGCAATCGCCTTTGTCGAACACGCCGTCCACCGCCGTAACACCGACCGGCAGCAAGCTGCTGCCCTGCTCAAGCAATGCTCTGGCTGCACCCGCATCCACATGCAAGGCACCAGCCGGCTGCAGGATGTCGGCAATCCAGTGTTCTCTCCTTGTCTGACGCCCCTCACCACAAAGAAATAATGTGCCTTCGTCCTCACCATGCAAAAGTCGAAGCAGGCTATTCTGCTTGCGACCACTGATGATCGCCGATGCCACCCCACCCTTGCCGGCAATGCGAGCCGCTTTGAGCTTGCTGGTCATGCCACCGGTGCCAAAAGAAGAACCTGAGCCGCCTGCCATGGCAAGATGCTTGTCACTCAGTGACTCAACCTTATCAATGCGCCTGGCATCCGCATGGATGACGGGGTTCTGGTCGTATAGTCCGTCGACATCGGTCAGCATGACCAGGAAATCGGCATCGATCACCAGACTAACCAGTGCCCCGAGACTGTCGTTATCGCCGAACTTGATTTCCTCGACCACAACACTGTCGTTTTCATTAACGATGGGTACAACACCGGTCGAAAACAGAGTTTCACTGGTATTGCTGGCATTAAGATAGCGACGCCTGTGGCGCAGATCGTCCTTGGTCAGCAGCACCTGCGCCACACTCAGGCCATGCCGCTCAAAAGCACGTCCATAAGCGCGCATCAACTTGGGCTGCCCAATGGCCGCAGCAGCCTGCTTCTCATGCACGCTTAGTTCACGGTTGATCCAGCCCAATCGTACCCGGCCCAGCGCCACCGCACCGGAAGTTACAACCGCCACCTCCATGCCGGCCTGTATCAGCTTGGCCGCCATGTCAGCCAGATCATTGATTGCATCCTGGCATACGCCCGTCTCGCTATCGGCCAGAAGCGAGCTGCCAATCTTGATGACGATACGCCGGACCCTGGCGATATCGGAACGCGATTGAATCATACCCTCGCCCTATCCGCCGCATCGGCTTTACCGGCCTCGCGTTGCTTTAAAACCCGTTCATATACGCGGTACAGCAGCTCGGGCACGCCTTCGCCGCTCACTGCCGAAATATTCAGGCAGGGAAGCCCTATACCTTCAACAATTTCTCTGGCCTTAGCCTGATCCTCATCCAGCAGGGCATCCATCTTGTTCAGCACTAACAGCCGGGGCTTGCCGCTGACGGATTCTCCGTAACCGACGAGTTCAGCTTCCACTTCCCTGATCTGCGTCGCAATATCTTTGCCGTCAGCCTCGGATGCATCCACCAGATGCAATAAAACTGCCGTACGCTCGATATGACGCAGGAATCGGTCACCCAGACCTTTACCCTCGTGCGCGCCTTCAATCAATCCGGGAATGTCGGCCACCACGAAACCATCACCATCCTGCATAAACACCTGGCCGAGTTTCGGTTTTAAAGTTGTAAAAGGATAATCGGCGATCTTGGGACGAGCATTGGAGATGCGCGAAAGAAGTGTGGATTTACCGGCATTAGGTAAGCCCACCAGGCCGACATCGGCCATCAGTTTCAACTCAAGCTTGCGGATGGCCTGATCGCCTTCCTCACCAGGCTGGGAATAGCGAGGAGCTCGATTGGTGCTCGTTGCAAAGCGTGCATTGCCGAGACCGCCTTCACCGCCCCGCGCCAGCACATAACGTTCACCATCCTCGGACAAGTCAGCAAGTGTGTTGCCTTCTTCGTCTTTGACCAAAGTGCCGATGGGCACTTCGACCACGATATCCTCGCCGTTCTTGCCATGGCAGTCGGAGCCCATGCCGGGCTGTCCGTTTTTGGCAATCAGGCGCTTACGAAGATACAACTCCTGCAAGGTATTTTTCCGGTTCGATGCCACAAAAAGGACATGCCCGCCGCGGCCCCCATCGCCGCCGTCAGGGCCGCCTTTGGGAATATACTTTTCCCGTCTGAACGACACACAGCCCGAGCCTCCGTTACCGGCGCGCACCTCAAGCTTGACCTCATCAATAAATCGCATGCTGTATTAGACCATGTAACCCTGAAATTCGGAACCCTGAAATAGAACCCATTCCGTGATGTAGTCGTAAAAAGGCCGTCCGTGGCCTTTTTTCTCCCCGGAAAGCGAAAAACGTGGTTTTTACTTTCCTTACAAATCGATGACTTACGCCGTAAGACATTGATTTGTGCGCCCGGCCATGGGCGCGATGATGACTTTTTTCGAAGTCATCATCATTCCGTTGTGCATAAAAAAGGGGTGCGACCAGCGCACCCCTTTGAATTCTAAAACTCAAGCGAGTCAGTCAGCGACGCGAACCGTCGTGCGACCAGCACTCTTGAAATAT
>CAZDJY010000015.1:0-3432 GCA_964505835.1 uncultured Zetaproteobacteria bacterium
ATGCTCTGACTTTTTCAGAGCATCCTTAGTTGTTTAACTATTTCTGCTGGTTCCGCGCGCTGCGTATAATCCACATCAACGAAGGTATAGGCAACCTGTCCGTCTGGACCCACAATATATGTAGCCGGCATGGGCAACTCGAAGTGATCGTTCCCCTGACTCTCGGCAAGATCGATACCAAAGGACTGATAAACCTCTCGAAGCGACTCGGGAAGGGTAAATACAAGCCCGTAGGCGGTGGCCACGATATTATCGGAATCCTGCAATATTGGAAAAGTCAGGTTCCCCTTATCGCGAATCTCACCGGCATGCTCGGCAGTCTCCGGAGCAATCGCGATCAATCGCCCACCGGCTGCTTCGATCTCTGGCAAGGCCTTTTGCAATGCCTGCATCTCCAGATTGCAATACGGGCACCAGGCGCCACGATAAAAGCTGATCACTACCGGCCCGTCATGGAGCAGTGTACTCAGGCTCAGGTGACTTCCGGACAGCTCTGGCAAGTCAAAATCGGGAGCCGTCTCACCGACCTTCACGGCGCCATCGGCCAACTCCGCGTGGCGCAGAAGCTCAGTCGCTTCTGCCATCACCGCCAGAGCATCTTCGGGCATTTGCGGCAACATCTCTGCCTTAAAAGCCTCGATCGCCCCCGCCAAAGCATGCTGACTCATTGAGTTACTCATCCAACGCACCTCCACAACTCGATCCCTGTCCTGCCGTGCAGCCGTAACAATGATCCATAACAATAATTGGCCGACCCTTCAAATCCATGCCCATCAGATCACTTAAATGACGGCGCGAGCCATGTTCATCTTCAATGGGCAAGTCCAGCATCTGGTTAAAGTCGCAGTCGTAGACATAACCCCGCCAATCCACACTGATGAGCGTCCGGCACATGACGCCAGACAGATTCGCCTCGCTGTAGGCATCCTTGAGCACCTGCATATAGTCAGCGAACTGACCCTTTGAAATCAACCAGCTGCCAAAGCGCTTGATTGGCATATTAGTGATGGTGAATAGCTGGTTGAAGCTAATACCAAAACGTATGCCCAACTCGCGTTTGTAAGCAATCTCAAGATCGGACTGGGAAGGTGGGAGATTGGCCCCTTGCGGGTTGTAGACCAGTGTCAACGTAAGATCCGAGCCGTCGATGCCGTAGCCCAGGCCATTTAATTTTTTCAGTGCGGCAATACTTGCATCGAACACGCCATTACCGCGTTGGGCATCGACGTTATCACCCAGATAGCATGGCAGCGAGGCAACCACCTCAACACCCTGTTCGGCGAGAAATTCAGCCAACCACTCATAACCCTCTTCCTCAATAATGCTCAGATTGCAGCGGTCAATGACCCGGATTCCCATGACTCGCGCAGCCTCAACCAACTCGCGAAAATGCGGATTCATCTCCGGTGCGCCACCGGTCAGGTCAAGCGTCTTGATATCTGCATGGGCAAGAAAATCGATAATCATTGCAACCGTTCCCTGCTGCATGATTTCCTTGCGCCGCGGACCGGCATTGACGTGACAGTGAATGCACGTCTGATTGCACAGATAGCCCAGATTCACCTGCAGGGTGTCCAGCGTATCTCGGTAAATTGCCGGAAAATCAGTCTTTTCCAGCAAAGGCAGGGTTGCATGCATAGCGGATCAAGCTCCTTGATAATATTCAGCCAGCTCTGTCGAACGGCGAATATGACAGATAAATTTGTATATAGTCGGCTGAGAATGACAATCCTTACAGACAACAGCAAGACACTGCTTACCCTTGCGCCAAGCATTATGAAACGTAATATCCAGCTTTATGGATCATACGATCAGTATGAAGGGAGAGTAGCGATGCAGGCAGAAGAAGTCTTACAGGCAGTACGCGAGAAAAAACCGTTGCACGACGCTGATTTATCCGGACTGGATCTTTCCGGCCAGGATCTTTCTGGAGCAGACCTTGCAGGCAGTAATCTGTCGGGGTGCAATCTGCGCGGCACGATCCTGCGCGGCGCTGATCTTTCCAACTGCAATCTGACCAAGGCAGACCTGCGCGCTGCGGATCTTTCTACCGGCAGTATTTATGCCGCCGACCTGAGTGGAGCAAGGCTCCGCCGCTGCAACCTGACCCACACCAATCGCGGTCTGGCCAAGATTCGCAAGTGGGCCATGAAAGGCACCTATATCGCCGGCCCCACAGCCTATGTCGATTAAACAGACGGAGATAAGATGAGCAAGATTCAGAGCCTTCCGGGCGCATTTCCTCTGCATGAAGATCGCGATTTTATCAGCGAGAGCGAATGGGTGATCTTCAAATTGTTGTGCCGCCCCATTGATTCATTTGCCGATGTCGATGCCGAAGAACTGTCTCAGGCGACCGGCGGGCAGGTCAGCGTGGAGCGCTGCGATGAGCTGATTCGCATTGTACGTATCAAGGCGCTGCCGGAACTGGGCTCATGGATTGCTCGCCTGTTTGCCGAAGCCGGCATGAATGACACAGATATACGCGAATTGCCGGCGAGCGACATTACCGGACGCATCAATACAAAATCGGGTTATCCACTATGCAATGACGCAACGACTCGCGCGCTGGCTGCGCTGCAGCTTAAGTGGCGCGGCGCTGAGTCGGCATAGTTCAATCGACCCCATCAAATCAACTGGAAGTTACCCCTATGACTGAACGCATACTCGTTACCGGCGGCGCCGGCTATATCGGCTCCAATATTGCCGCTGCTCTGATCAAACGACCCGGCACCGATGTTGTCGTAGTCGATGATTTCTCCTCCGGCGACTGGCGCAACCTGATCCATGTGGACTGCGAGGTACGAGCTCTGGACTGTGATGCTCCCGAACTGCTTGATGAGATCGCAAAAGGCCACTTTTCGGCCATCTACCATGAGGCCGCCATCACCGACACCACGATCATGGACCAAAGGCTGATGGTTGAGGTCAACACCAATGCCTTTGCCAAGATTCTTGCTGCCAGCCATACATCTGCAACCCGCGTCATCTATGCCTCATCGGCCGGAACTTATGGCAACTCCCCTGCTCCCAACCGCGTTGGGCAGGGCGAAGAGCCGGAGAATATCTATGGCTTCTCCAAGCTTGCCATGGATCGTATTGCCTATCGCTGGTACGACAAGCACAGCGCACCCATTATCGGGCTGCGATATTTTAACGTGTACGGACCAGGCGAAACGCATAAGAATGAAAAAGATGGCAACAAAACCGCTTCGATGATGTTGCAGCTGTACGAACAGGTGAAAGCCGGCAAACGTCCGCGGCTGTTCAAACACGGCGAACAAATGCGCGATTTCGTCTATATCCGCGATGTCATCGGTGCCAATCTGGCAGCACTTGATGCCCCGCGCTCGGGTGTCTGCAATGTCGGTTCCGGTGCTGCACGAAGCTTCAATGATGTCGTCACCACGCTCGGAGCAAGCCTCGGGCAGA
>CAZDJY010000015.1:3532-17147 GCA_964505835.1 uncultured Zetaproteobacteria bacterium
GGCAGCCGCAGTGGAGCCTTGAAAAAGGCATGGATGAATACGTCCGACTGCTGGATAAGGGGCATCGCGGCCCGGTAGAGACAGCCTGATGGGTCGTACATTTATCCGCTCCACCCTGCTCGCCCTGCTGACGCTGCTTTCAGCCTGCGTGTATGAACCTGTTCATCAGGGTAACCGCATCAATGTCGATGAAGCCAGACTGATTCAGGAGGGCGACACAAAATTCCGTGTCGAACAGGCTTTGGGAACACCGGTATTGAAAGACTCCCTGCATCCGCATCGCGCGACCTATATCGAGCAATTCGAGGATGAGGAGTCCGGCGACATCAAAACTCGCAGCATTGAAATCACTTATGATGAAGCTCTGCGGGTGAAGAATATTCGCCGCTTCGGCTTCGATAACAAGAAAGCCGGCAACTAATCATCATGGCCCTACGACCACCTGGCAGCAGCTCCAATGTCGACTTTCTGATCTACGGTTCCATCATGGTGCTGCAATTGATCGTCTTTATCGGCGGCCATGCCGTGATCGGTTACCTGTTGCTGGGCCAATTCGGTATCGGCAAGGGCATGCCTGCCGTGGTCGAGTTTACCGGTCTGCCAGGCTTTGCCCTCTGGCTACTCATGCTGGCTACCATCGCCATGGATATCTGGGTGGTCTACCACAAACGTCTGGAGCGCAAAAAAAACCTCGAACGGTGATTTCATAATCTTGCCCATTGCTGCCTTTACTAATCAAGCTCTAATCCAACGTCACCCGCGTTCTTTCGCAATTCAAGCATTCACCCCGTGTCCTATAACTCCAGGACAGGTACAGCCAGCAGGGCAGCCATACGCCGACCGTCAGGATCGATAACAGCAGATGTTCCGGCAAACCCATCCGTTTATAGAACAACACTTCGATCTTGCCGCAATCCTTGCAAACTCTGAATAATTTCATCTTATGCATCGAGTCATTCCTGTTTCGATTATAGACCATTGGCATCCCTTTGGTGCAAAAAAAATGGCCGCCCAGTCTATATCCGGGCGGCCGTTTCATGTTTGATCTCACTCAGGAAATCATCGCTTATCCTCTCGGTGCAGGCCTACCGCCACGCCTCCGTCGACCTCTGGCCGGTGCACCGCCCGGACGAGCTCGATTGGCATTCCGTCCCTGCCGATTGCGACTGTGACGCTGCGACTGCTTTTCACGATCGCTATCACCGTCAGCTGCAAACGCAGCCGGATCGTGCTCAAAGCCCTCGATCTCAACAACCGGAATACTCTTGCGCAACAGCTTCTCAATACCGGCGATCAGCTTCATCTCATCGACACTAACCAGCGACATCGCCTCGCCGGTTCGACCGGCACGTCCCGTGCGTCCGATACGGTGGACATAATCTTCAGCCACATTGGGAAGCTCGTAATTAACCACATGCGGCAATTGATCGATATCCAGGCCGCGAGCCGCGATATCGGTCGCCACCAACACGCGAATCTCGCCCTGTTTAAACCCTGCCAGCGCTTTGGTGCGTGCAGTCTGGCTCTTGTTGCCGTGAATGGCTGCCGCCTGAATACCGTCTTTGCCGAGTTGCTCAGTCAGGCGGTTGGCCCCATGCTTGGTGCGGGTAAACACCAACACCTGTTGCCAATCCTTGCTTTTGATTAGATGCGATAACATCGCCCTCTTTTGCGATTTTCCAACGTGGTGAACCACATGATTCACCTGACCGGATGCCTCGTTCCGCGCTACCTCGACCAACACCGGATCACGTAGAATGCCGCTGGCCAGTTTCTTGATGTCATTCGAAAATGTTGCCGAGAACAGAAGATTCTGGCGCTTGGTCGGAATCAGCTTCATCACGCGGCGAATGTCGTGAATAAAACCCATATCCAGCATTCGATCAGCCTCATCAAGGACCAGCATTTCGATATTGGATAGATCGGCGGCCTTCTGTCCGGCCAGGTCAAGCAGGCGGCCGGGCGTGGCCACAAGGATATCCACACCGCGTCTTAGCTTATCGATCTGGGGATTGATACCTACACCACCGAACACAACGGTCGAACGAATGGGAAGATATTTTCCGTACGTGGTAACACTCTCACCGATCTGGGCTGCCAATTCGCGGGTTGGCGTCAACACCAGAACGCGAATCGGGCGTTGCCCATGGCCTGCTCTCTCTTTCTGCAATATCTGTAGAATCGGCAGGGTGAAGCCTGCGGTCTTTCCTGTGCCGGTTTGTGCGGCAGCCATGATATCATGGCCTTTCAGAACAACCGGAATAGCCTCGGCCTGAACCGGGGTCGGGCTTTCATAGCCCTGATCGCGCACAGCACGAAGGATCTCTTCACAGAGACCAAAATCATTAAATGTCATATTATTTCCGTTACAGACTCGCCGAAGAAACCCGGACTGATCTAAGCCTGTTGTGAATTATACATCCCGCCAGTTTGCGGGAGGAGCATCACCGGCGGGGAGAGCGTCACCGATCAGGAGGTGAGCGCTTGAAGTGGCGGCAATGTATCGACTATTTCCCCAAATCACAATCAATACTTTTGAAAGCCCCGTTTGAAATCAACAGGCAAAAACCGCAATGGTTCACAACGCAGCTTCCCGGTTGCACCTTTTTTCCACCTTAACTATCCTGATAGTAAGATACCGTGCTCAGAAACCACTCACAGAGATAGGAGGCTTATATGATAATTTCTTCACAAATCCAGCGCAATGTGGCCACCATTGATGAGAACAGTTCCGTCCTTGATGCCGCCAGACAAATGACCGATCGCTATATCGGTTCGCTGGCAGTCACCGGGGCTTATGGCGTGAAGGGCATATTCACAGAGCGCGATCTGATGATGCGAGTGATCGGTGAAGGACTTGATCCGGCATCGGTGAAGATCGGCGATGTAACCAATGAATCCATCGCCAAGGTGGCACCAACCGAAGAAGTCGGCCGTTGCCTTGATTTAATGAAGGAACATCGCTGCCGGCATCTGCTCGTTTACGAAGACGAAACGTTTGTCGGCTTGGTATCGCTGCGCGATATGGTTGCTCTTCTGCTCCATGAAAAGGAAGAGATGATTGCAAGGCTGAAGGAGTTTATCGTCAGCTGAGCCTGCCCTATAGCTTGTACATATAAATGGTAAAATCATTTTCCAAATAGGCATCCCGGCAACGGCATTCGGGCGTAAGATTTTGGCAGAAATCCAATACTTTTTTACGATCATAGGCCACAAGGTCCGGTAAGGTTCGCATGTCCTGCCCTTCAGCGTTCAGCATATTAAAAGCCACACCCCTGCGGCAAAGCGCAAACATTCGCTGAATCACCCGGCGTGCATAATCGCCGCCATCATCCAGCTGCCAGTTCAAGGTGCCGGAAAGAACGACCCAGTCGAAGGAGCAATCAGGCCAATCAAAATCAAATAAATCCCCGCATTGCAACTGCAATGCCTCTGATCGGTGATGGTGCAATTCACGGGCCCTGGCAAGGATATCGGGAGATAAATCAATCCCGGTGTACGCAACCTCTATACCCTGGCTTCCAAGCCAGCTATACAGCTCGGCAAAGCCGCAACCGACATCAAGCAGCGAATCCCCGCTTTCGATTCCGATCTCAGACAATATCCTGAAGCGGATTTTCTGAATGCCTCGCGAACCCCAGAATAAGGTATGTGGTGAATGTCCATGTCTGGAAAGACTTTCCCGATGCATATTAACCAGTTTTCTTCTTTGCAATTCATCCACGCGCCGAAGCTATCAGGGATGCGGCATGCCGGCGAAACACAAGCATCCTTGCTGGCGAGGATGGCAACGGGATAAAACAAGCTTTAGCCGGCCGGAACAATTTTTCCTTTCATGATGCCGTAAACATCCAGCAGCTTCTGCCCCACACCTGAACCATCGAAGCGCACATGCCCGGTAATGCCCGGAAAACCTTCGATATCATGCAGTTCGCGGATGATGTTTTTGCCGGCCAGGCCCAGACGACTGGTCATGACCGTAGCAATCAACAGCGTATCATAGGCCAGCGCAGTCAGCACCGATGGTTTGTCGCCGCCCCATGCTTCACGATACATGAAACGCAATTGCCGCATCGACTCATCATCGCGACCCGACAAGGCATTGCTGCCGGCAAAGCGGGCGCGTGACAAATAACGCCCCCGATCATCAAGCAGATGACCATCAAGCCAGCGACTACTGCCATACACGGGCACATCCCTGATGCCGGTATATGCCAGCTGACCAGCCATCACCGAAACATGTTTTCCCTGCATGGCCATATACATTGCATCAAAATTGACCGGCATGGTGATTTCAACATTCAAGTCGGGGGAAAGAAGCCCCAGGTCCTGATCCAATTCAGCCAATAGCTCCTCATCATCGGTTTCATATCTCAGATGTCTTAATTCAGGCCGATGATCCAGAGTTCCGGGTTGCAGCAACAAGGTCTGCATGACCTCTCCACCCAATGCCTCAAACGCCTGCCGGAACTGGGCAGCCTCACGCAACATCCCGTTGCCATCATCATCGGCGATAATCACCATGCGCTGGGCACCCTGCTGCCAGGCATACCGGGCCATAAATTCAACCTGCGCCAAAGGCGACAATGTATGTACGAACAGAGCTGGACTGGATGCAGCAAGATCGGTTCGACCGGTCAGGCTGATAAGCGGCAGTTTCGCTTTCAGATGGGGGATAAGTGATTCGGTAACATCTGCAAGCAAAGGTCCGATCAGCATATCTACATGTGCATCCGCAAGGCGCTGGTAAGCGCGCAGGGCGATTTCACTATCGCCACCTGTATCGGCGATATACAGACTGATCTGATCGCCGCCTGTCATACCCGCCAGTGCCATACGAATACCGCGCAATGCAGACTCACCGTAACGTGCATACTCTCCCGTTAAAGGCAGCAGCACCCCGATGCTGGCGGCACGCATCTGACCCGATGCCCATGCCCGCACCTGCCCTGCTTCTAGGCTTTCCGGCTGAAAAGTGGATAATAGATCCGCAATGCGGCCCAGCGCATCCATATCGCCGGTCATCAGATATTTACGTGCAGCATGCAGGTCAAAACTGGCCATCAATCCTGCCGGCAGGGAGCCGTCGGCATGCATCTGTTCGATCGTCGATGGCGAAGCGCGGCGGGCTGCCAGACGCAGCCAGCTATCGCGGCCTCCCTGATCCACATCGGCAGCCGCCATCAACCAGTGCAATGCATCGGCCTCGGGGACATCCAGCGCAAGTGATGATCCTAACGACAACATCTTATCCGCCAGTTCACGGGTCAGACGCACATGGCGCAATGCCTTGCCCATTTCCTCAAGGGCTCGCTCGGATTCATCCAATCCCATCCAGTATTTGGCCAGCCAGAAATGAGCATAGGGAACCAGGGCATGTTCGGGATGCTGCTCAATCGCCAGACGCGTGGTTTCCAAAGCATCCGGCAATTGTAAGTCGAGCATCAATTGTGCCTTTCGGAAACTTGCCTCGTCCTGAATCAATGGCGAACCGAAAAGGATCAGCTGGTCAAACTCAGCAAAAATGACCTGTGGATCTTCACCGGCTTTAGCTCGCTGCATCAAAGATTTAATCTCTTCTGCACTTTGCGGCGGCGATGCAAGACGCGTAAAACTCTTCACCGGCTTGGCTACTTCACTGACCGGTTTTTTCGGCTGACACCCCGCCAGAATGAGCATGGCCGCCACCGCGAACAGCATCAGGCTCACTGCCTGTCGACAGGGTCGCATGCGAGATTGGCGGAGCAAACGATGCGGCTTACCTGTTGCGGCGACCTGCACCTCGGGATAACTTGGCCTGAACATGGAATCGGAGACTAAACATCTAAACGGGCGCGGCCAAGCGTGCGGTCAATTATTCGTCGTCGCCACCCCGATCGGCAACCTGTCCGACATCACCTATCGTGCGGTCGAAACGCTAAAACGAGTGGACTCGATCGGTGCTGAGGATACGCGTACCAGTCGCAAACTTCTTCAGCATTACGGCATCGACACACCGATGTTTGCCCTGCACGAACATAACGAAGCGGGCATGGCCGATGCTTTGGTCACACGCCTGCAAGGCGGTGAAAACATTGCGCTGATTTCCGATGCAGGGACGCCACTGATTTCCGACCCTGGATTTCGACTGGTACAAAAACTTCGCAGCGCTGGTATTTCTGTGACCCCGATCCCGGGAGCCAGCAGTATTATTACCGCCTTGTGTGCCTCGGGGCTGCCGACCGATCACTTTCGTTTTGCGGGTTTTCTGTCTCGCAGTGGCAAGTCGCGCAAGACCGAGCTCGCATTGCTGGAAGAGAGCTGCGAAACAACGATTATTCTGGAGTCGCCGCGCCGGCTTGTGCACACCCTGAAGGATTTAACACAGCTGCTGGATGCAAAACGCCAGTTATGCGTTGCCCGTGAGCTGACCAAGTTGCATGAAGAATTTATCAACGGCACGGTCGATCAGTTATTGGCCCATTTCGATAAAAATGCGCCGCGCGGTGAAATCGTGCTGTTGATTGCCGGCAAGGACAAGAAATCCGCCTTGTTCACCGATGCTCAGATCATCGACTCGCTGAACGAACCATCGATGCAGGAACTTCCCCCATCCGCACGCGCCAAAGCCGTAGCGCAAAAGCTTGGCGTAAGCAAATCTCGAGTGTATTCGCTAATTCTGAGTGATGGTTGATCTCATCCCGCCTTGCCGGAACACATGACGACCGCCAAAGGTCGCAGCGGAGAAGATAAAGCCTGCCGTTATCTCCAGCGTCACGGTTACACCATCCTGGGACGCAACATACGTCTGGCACGCGGAGAACTGGATATCATTGCCAGGCATCGGGATTTACTTGTTTTTGTCGAGGTTAAAGCCCATCAAACCAGAGAGTCGGGCCTGCTCGCAGTCAACGAAGACAAATGTGCCCGACTGCAATCGGCAGCACTGGCCTGGCTGGCCCGGCATTCAGAATTGGGTCATTTGCAATGCCGTTTCGATTTAATCATCCTGACGCCGAGGATGGCCAGCCCCGGCTGGCTGCCGCCGCATATTGAGCATATGAAAGACATTATAAGATAAGTAGGGTATCCAACATGCAAAAGATGATTCACCAGGCCATGCAGGATGGCATCGACCTTCGCCGGCAATGTATGAGCGAGCTGCCTGATATATTAGCTCAGGCTGCAGATATGATGGTGCGCTGCTTGAAGAACAAGGGCAAGATACTGGCCTGCGGCAATGGCGGTTCGGCTGCCGATGCTCAACATTTTGCCGCCGAACTGGTCAATCGCTTTGAAATCAATCGTCCCGGCATGGCTGCCGTGGCTCTGACCCACGATGCCTCGGTCATTACCAGTATCGCCAATGATTTTTCCTTTGCCGAGGTATTTTCCCGCCAGGTCGAAGCCCTGGGGCGTGAAGGCGACATCCTGCTCGCCATTTCCACCAGCGGATCGTCCGACAATGTCTGCGCTGCAGCTGATATGGCAGCCAGGGTAGGCATGACCACCATTGCCCTGACCGGCAAGGATGGCGGCGCATTGGGCGACAGGCCCAGCGTGAATATGCATATCAATATCCCGCACACGTCTACTGCGCGCATTCAGGAAATGCATATCACCTGTCTGCATCTGCTCTGCTCGCTGGTCGACGAAACCATGTTTGGAGGCAACCGATGACAATCAAACCCCTGTCTTTTTCATCCCTGAGGACCGTACCGCTTGCCAAGCGCAAGGTGGACAGTGATGGGCAGGATTTCGGAGCACCATTCAAACCGGGTAGCAGCTTCGGTGATTTCCTCTGCAGTATGCCGAATCTCGGCTGTGCCGGGGACCTTTTCCGTCTTCGCGATGCAATCGTCTCAGCGCATCGGCACAAGCATATGGTGATCCTTGCCTGCGGCGGCCATGTCTTCGATTCCGGTCTTGGCCCGATGATCTGCCGACTGATCGAACAAAAAATTGTTTCCGGCATTGTCCTGACAGGCGCAGCCCTGCTTCAGGATGTGGAAATTGCACTGTCAGGTCGTACGGTCACGGCTCGCGAACGTGAGCTGAATGACGGTAAATTCTGTATAACGGAAGAAACCGGCAAGCTCATCAATGAAGCAATATGTTTTGGTGCCGAGGAGAATCTGGGCATTGGTCAGAGTGTGGGCCAGAAGCTACAGGATGAAGAACTTGAGCATCTGGATCATTCCGTCGTTGCCACGGCATATCGCTACGGCGTTCCGGTTTCAGTTCATCCGGCCATCGGTGCGGATTCTTTCGACGTGCACCCTGCAGCGCATGGAGAATCCATCGGCGCGGCTGGCATGACTGATTTCCGGCTGCTGGCCGGCATGATGGTGGCTGCGGATCAGGGCGTAGTGCTTAATGTTGCATCCAGTGTCATTTTGCCAAGGGTGCTTTTGCAAGCGATCGATGCAGCCAGAAACCTTGGCAAGAATGTAAGCGGTATCACCACTGCCGTAATCGATCCGGCAGCCAGCGCCAGTGCCATATCCGATGTTGTGGCCCGCCTGTCACAGCCCAATGGTCAGGGATATTGGCTCTCGGGACCGGATGAAGTCCTGCTGCCCCTGTTATTTGCCGCCGTTCAGGAATCCGTCGGTGATGCACTGCGATAAACGAAGATTTCGGTCAGTTTCGGAGCGTTCCATGCAAAAATATTCTTATTTATTTCTTGGCCTGATGGTCTTGATGCTGCCCGGCTGCATTGCGACGGCTGTTGTCGGAGGTACAACTGTGGCCGGCAGCTCGATCAATGATGAACGTTCATTTGTTCAGCACCTGGATGACTCTGCGGTGGCGACCAAAATCGATTCGCGCCTGCTGCTCGAAAAGGACATGCCGTCCCGCTGGGTCAGTGTAGAGGTGATCAACGGCACGGCCATTTTGACCGGTTATCTGCCAAGCCAACGCCATATTGATCGTGCCATGCATATCGTAAAAATGATTCGCGGCGTGAGGGATGTTCGTTCCGAGCTGTTGATTGGTGAGCCCGAATTCGCTGGAGTTTTCTCGGACACCTGGATTACCTCACGTGTCAAAACCGCGCTTTGGAATGACAAGGAAGTGTCCGGTTTCACCATCCATGTCGAAACCGTTCATGGCAGAGTCTACCTGCAGGGCGTTGTTAAACTAGCCAAGCATCGGCAGAAGGCCATGCAATTGGCCAAAGCCGTTGACGGCGTGAGCGCCGTGGTTGACCTGATGCAGAGCAGCCAACATTGAGCGACCTGACAACCTTGCAGCAAGCTGTCCGCCAATGCTCTGCCTGGCGCAAACAGGGCAAGCGGATTGTCTTCACCAATGGCTGCTTTGATCTGTTACACCCGGGTCACATCCATTATCTGCAGGATGCCAAAAAACTCGGTGATATTCTGCTGATCGGCTTGAATGATGACGACTCCATTCAACGCCTGAAAGGTCCGACCCGTCCAATCAACACGCTGGAGCACCGGGCCTGCATGCTGGCTGCATTGAAACCGGTGGACCTGATCGTCCCCTTCTCGGAAGACACGCCACTGAATCTTATTACTGCCCTGATGCCCGACGTGCTGGTCAAGGGCGGCGATTATGCCCCCGATGATATTGTCGGTGCCAAAGAGGTGCGTGCCAACGGCGGCGAAGTCATCGTTATTCCTTTCCTTGAGGGGCATTCAAGCACCGGCATGATCAAACGCATCCGCGATAAGCATGCGTAAAAAATCAGCCTCGAACTGCGCAGGCCAAGCTTCATGTCTCAACACTTAACCATCGTCGCGGATGCCAATATCTGGGGCGTTGAAGCGGCCTGTTCCTCGCTGCCCGGATATGATGTCGATTTGCGTATCCTTGAGAATAAAAAGATCAACCATGCGGCCGTACGTGATGCGAACATCCTGTTAACCCGATCATTCACGCGCGTAAATGCCGATCTTCTGGCTGGCTCATCCATTCGCTTCGCAGGCACGGCTACCATCGGCGATGACCATTATGACAAGGAGTATTTGCAGACTCACGGCATCGCCTTTGCCAATGCGGCCGGCTCATCCACAGGCTCGGTCATCGAATATATGATCACAGCCCTGCTTTCTCTGCACAGTCACAGTCTCATCAACATCCCTGAATCGACTCTGGGCATTATAGGTGCGGGACGTATCGGCAGTGCGCTGGCACGGAGATGCCATGCCATGGGAATGAAGGTGCTGCTCAATGATCCGCCTCGCGCACGTTTGGAGGGCAATAGCGCATTTGTCAGCCTCAATGAGCTTCTGGATCAGGCCGATATTCTAAGCCTGCATACGCCGTTGATTCGCGAGGGCCTGGATAAGACCACGCACCTGCTGAACCATGATCGACTGGAACAATTTTCCGGGCATACCCTTATCAATGCGGCGCGCGGCGCATGCGTGGACAACCGTGCCTTGTACGAGTGGTTGGATAAAAATACCCATCATATTGCCGCACTTGATTGCTGGGAGCATGAACCCGGTGTGTCGGGCAAGCTGCTTGCTCACCCGCAAATGGTCATGGCCACCCCGCATATCGCCGGCCATTCACTGGATGGCAAGGCAGCGAATACGCTATACATCTACCGCGCCCTGTGTGACTGGCTTGGTATCAGACCGACATGGAATATTGAAGACGAACTGCCTGCAAATAACCAGCCAGTCGATATTGCCGGGGAAGATGATCCATTGACGACGCTATTCATGGCTGCTCAATCGCTTTATCCCCTGCACCACGAACATGAAACCATGAAATCATGGGCTTCACTTCCGGCTGAAGCTCGGGGAGTCGCATTTACAAACTACCGCCGTAACTATCCCGTGCGCCGTGCCTGGGAACATGCACCAATTCATCTGCTAAATGCCGATGACGCTACCAGGCAACTGGCCCAATCCATCGGACTTAAAACCGTCTAGATTTGCAAATATGAGAGGAATTATATGAATACCAGCACAACGATTTCACCGCATCATCTGGTGTGGATGGACCTTGAAATGACAGGCCTTGATCCCGAGGTGGATGTCATTCTCGAGATCGCCACCATCATTACCGATGGCGATTTGAATATTGTTGCCGAAGGCCCGAATATCGCCATTCATCACCCCGACTCGGTACTCGATAACATGAATGAATGGTGCATACAGCATCATGGCGATTCGGGCTTAACCGACAGGGTAAAGGCATCCACGATCAATACGGCCCAGGCCGAAGCGCAGACACTGGCATTCATCCAGCAATTTGCACCGGAGAACACATCCCCGCTCTGTGGTAATTCCATCCATCAGGATCGTCGTTTTCTTGTGCCCTATATGCCGAAACTGGAGGCATGGATGCATTATCGCAATATTGATGTCAGCACCATCAAGGAACTCGGCAGTCGCTGGTATCCGAAGATACGCGCACCGCGCAAACATGCCGAACACCTTGCCCTGGCCGATATCCGCGAATCGATTGCCGAACTGGCCTTTTATCGCAACAGCTTTTTTAAATAGTGCGCTGCCTGAAAAAGCTTTCTCTTGTCCTCTGAAAGCATGCTATAGTCCGATTCAGGGGGATGCTTAGACACCTGTGAGATGAGTCACATCATGAAAGTCAGCAATGTCGAGTCTAGCAATCCCGAATCGAAAAACGGCCCTGTGTCGGTCGCATGAAGTAGAAAAAGGAGCAATTATGTTATTGCGTAGTTTCTGGATCATTCTGATCACCATGATGGCCTGCCTTCCGGCACAGGCTGCATCCCTGGAGAAAGCCAAAGCAGCACTGGCTGAGGCCGAGCAATTACGCGCCGCCGAGTTCGCGCCTGCCCATTATCGGGCCGCCACAGAGAGTCTGAAAGAAGCGGAATCCATGCTTTCATCCAACGGCAATGCGGATGATATCGTTCAGCTGTTGGATAAAGCCACCATCCAGGCCACCCAGGCATCGACCAGTTCACAGAATTTCACCGAAAACTTTTCCGGTCTGGTAGAATCACGCGATCGCCTGCAACTGGCCGGTGACGAATTTGTCCGCAAGGATCTCGCCGAACGTTCCGAAAGCGAGTTCAGCATGGTTGTTGAAGCAGCAGAGGATGGCAACACAAGCAAGGCCAGGCGGGTATCCAAACAGGCTCGTACTACGATCCACGCAGCCCAGGTTGTTGCCGCACGTGAACAGTTCGTGCGCCCGATTTCCAGGACCGTTGCAGGAGCCCGGAAGGTGAAGGCCCGCGATTATGCCCCTAAATCGATGAAGCACGCCATCGCCACGCAGAAGAAGGTCGAAAAGCTGATTAAGGCCAATCCGGATGCTCAGACCCAGGCCTATGCATTGTCCCAACAAGGTCAGGTTTCGGCTAAGCGGGCCATGCGCATATCCAACCTCGGCTCCAAGATTTCACATCATCCCGAATCCCTTGAAACCTGGATGGATGCCGAGGATGCGCGTCTGGCCATGCTCGGTGAATTATTGGGCATTCAGCTTAATCGTTCGCAAACGCCCGAAGAGCAACTGGCCCTGCTCAGGCAAGGTGTGCAGGACATGCAGAACACCTACGAAGCTCGCCTGAACGATGCTGACGGACAGGTGAAGGACCTGAGCAAGAAGCTGGCAAAATATGAAGGCGAACTGTCCGATATGGCCGAGATCCGTCGCAAACTGCAGCTCAAGCGCGAAGCCGAGGCCAAGATCAAGCGTCTGACCAAGCTTTTCGACCCTGCTGCCGTTGAAATCCTGTTGACCCCGGATGCCGATGTGATTCTGCGTATGAAAACATTGAATTTCCGTAGCGGTAGTGCCGTCATTCCTCCTGAAACCTATGCTCTTCTGGATAATGCGATTAAATCCATCGAGATTTTCCCCAAGCGTTCGGTTCGTGTTGAAGGGCATACCGATTTCATGGGTTCAAACAAATACAATCAGGCGCTATCTGAGCGCCGGGCCAATGCGGTTGAAGAGTATCTGGTCGAACGTATGGGTGAAGCCAAGCAACCGATCAAGGCTGTCGGCTACGGTGAGGACCGACCGATTGCCAACAATGAAACGGCTGAGGGTCGGACCAAGAACCGGCGCATCGATATTGTCCTTCTGGCACCATCCAGCTAGGCCGCCATTGGACAAACCGGATCATCCTTGCTTTACTAGCAGTGGAAGCTTCTCGATTAGAGAAGAAAGGAGTCTGATATGTTTGTCAAAAATGCTGACAATGGCGACCTTGCCCATGTACTGGACATCAAGGAGTTAACCGACCCGCATTCGGCAACCGTTCGGGTTCGTTATCAGGCCGGCGAGGAAGAAGGCGATCCAGTTGCCGCGGCCAAGAGCGGGCTGACTTTCCCCTCTGGAGAAGCGCTGCCGAAGTGCTGGCTCGATCCGCATTACCGAGTCAACTTCTAGCCCCAAGCCCCTTAAGCCATGCCCTGCCGGACCGTTCATTCTGCCAGTCTGGAAGGTTTCTTTTTGTTTGCATCTTTCTAACCATTTAACTGAAATTGGGGCTTGCATCCTCGGCTCTTTAAACCATAATCCGCGCTCTTCGATGAGAGCCTGAATGGGCAGGTAGCTCAGTCGGTAGAGCAGAGGACTGAAAATCCTCGTGTCGGGGGTTCGATTCCCTCCCTGCCCACCACTATTACCAACAAGCCATCCGTTTATGGGTGGC
>CAZDJY010000016.1:0-7295 GCA_964505835.1 uncultured Zetaproteobacteria bacterium
ATGAAATGATTGAAGTAAGTTATGCAGGAGCGCTTCTGGCCGGCCTGTTATCTTTTTTGTCACCTTGCGTGTTGCCCTTGGTGCCGGCCTATCTGTCCTATATCTCAGGCGTGTCGGTCAACGATCTGCGCCTGCATGATGCGACATCTGTCAAACTGCATCGCCGCGCGCTGAAGCAATCGCTGTGGTTTATTCTCGGCTTCAGCCTTGTCTTCATCGCGCTTGGCGCTTCCGCCTCGCTGTTCGGACAGTGGATGCTGTCGCACATGGCCATACTCGGAAAAATTGCCGGCGCGATCATTATCGTCTTCGGACTGCATTATGCGGGCATCATCCGCATCCCGCTGTTAATGATGGAGGCGCGCTTCGATACGGGTGGCATCAATGCACGGCACGGGGTCGGCGCCCTGCTACTGGGTTCTGCCTTCGCATTCGGCTGGACACCGTGCATCGGCCCTATCCTGGGCGCCATTCTGGCCCTTGCCGGCGCGCAGGCTGAAATCGGCCGCGGCATCGCTCTGCTGGCCGTCTATTCCATGGGTCTGGCCGTTCCCTTCCTGTTAGCAGCTCTGGCTACCGACGCCTTCCTGCGCTGGTCACAGAATTTCAAGAAGCATCTGAATTGGGTGGAGCGCATATCGGGGATATTGCTTATTGTAGTCGGCGCGATGATTTTTCTGGGAAGTTTCAGCATTATATCAGCCTGGATTATTGAGTGGTTCCCCGCCCTGGCCAATATCGAGGGTGCATTCGCGCCCTGATCGGAGCATCCATAAGCCAACGTGGAATGCGCTGAGCTATTGACCCCGCGCACCGGCAGTGCTTCAATGTCCGCATGCAGGAATCAGCACAGCAGGCCCTCGAATCACGTATCGAATCATTGACAGAGCACATGTCAACGATTCGCCGGCAGATGGAAAAACTGATTGCGGAAAATCGCCGCATGCGCGAGGTCGTGCGTCTGGCTGAGAGCGAGCTGCGCAAACGCCGCGATCAGGTCGATAATCTGGAAACGGAATTACAATCCCTGCAGAACGGCCGACTGGAGGCTAAAGCACGCGTTGAGCATGCCATGGAACAGCTGGACGATTTGATTACTGAGCAGGGAGAGTCCTCATGAGCCAGTCTGTTGAAGTGGTACTGATGGGGCGCAGTTTTACCATTCGCACGGATGATGATCCGGAACAGGTATTATCTGCAGCCAGCATGGTGCAGGAGCGCGTCGATGAATTGCGCCAGATGGGCACCACCGTTGCTTCGGATCGGCTTTTGGCCCTTGTTGCGCTGAATCTTGCCGGCGAGTTATTGCAGAAAAGTCAGGTACAGATCGAGGGATTTGATGGATTGATCTCCTCATTGGATAATGTAGTATCACAAGCAGAAGGTTTAGCGAAAGCGCCCCTGCGTTGAACGATTGGCAACCACGTTGCCTGAGCCGATACTTGTTGATCGGGAGCTTAGCTACATTGGTGATGTGAATCCCCTTTTCGGGATACCTGACACCCGTGTGCGGCGCCCACCTCTTGCTAGAGGGTTCGACAACAGATTGCCACAACGTCAGCGCGGGGGCGCCTTTTCGATGTTCCGCCCAACCGCCCTAATCCTCCTAAAAGGCACCGTATGATTTCCAGCATTTACAATCCGGCAACGCTGCATTTGAGTATGGCGGATGAATAAGTCCGAGCTGCGTCAGCTGGCCATCGCCCGTCGCCGGGGCATCGATGATGCCGCTCGGCAAAGCTATTCCTCGGCCATCACCGAAAAACTTATCCAATATATATCACAGCGCGATGTCAAAGCACTGCTGTCCTACCGGGCCATGAATAGCGAGGTGAACGCCGATAGTATTTTCGATCTGCCTGATTATCACCCGTATGCCCCGGTCACCCATCACCATGAACATATGGAATGGCGCCGCATACGCCCGTCCAGCCTCTGGCAGCCCGGCCTGTTCGGCGTGGATGAGCCGCAGGACGGCGAGCTTTGGCAGCCCAACATGGCCGCTACACTATTGATCTGCCCGCTCACCGGCTTTGATCGTCGCGGCAACCGTCTGGGTATGGGCAAAGGCTGCTTCGACTACTGGCTGGCAAACCATCGTAGTGCGCTGCAAGCCGTCATCGGGCTGGCTTTTTCATGTCAGGAGATGACTGCCATCCCGGCCGAGGCGCATGACATTCCGATGGATGTCGTCATCACTGAAAACGAGGTTATCCCATGTCTGAATCAATAAAGGCGCTGGTTATCGGCGATATCATCGGCAGAGCCGGGCGACGGGCGCTCAAGGAGCATCTGCCTTACCTGATTGACAGCCATTGCATCGATTTTGTCGTCGCCAACGGTGAGAATCTGGCGCATGGATTCGGCATTACCCGGACATTGGCCGATGAGATGTTTGATCTGGGCGTCAATGTATTAACCAACGGCAACCACTGTTGGGATCAACGGGATTTTCTCATCAGCATCGATGATGATGACCGCTTCGTGCGCCCCATGAACTTTACCCCGCAGGCACCTGGCCGGGGGTGGACCGTACAGGAAACCGCGGCCGGCCATAAAATCGCCGTGATCAATGTCATCGGCCAGGTATTCATGGGGACATGGGATTGCCCCTTTGCTGCAATCGAGCAGGCGATGGATGAAATTCCCGATGACGTGCACGCGATTCTTGTCGACATGCATGCCGAGGCCACCAGTGAAAAGATGGGCATGGGATGGTATCTCGATGGTCGCGCCAGCTTCGTTTACGGCACCCATACTCACATCCCGACCTGTGATGAAATCATCCACGCCAGCGGCACTGCCTATCAGACGGATATCGGTATGACCGGTTCCTATCAGTCGATTATCGGCATGAAGGTCGAGGGGGCGTTAAAGCGCATGGTCGAACGCCTGCCCCAGCGCTTCGAAGCCGTCGAGCGCGGTGCCAGCATCTTCGCCACAATGGTCGATATCGATCCTGCCACCCATATGGCAACCTCGATCGAACGCATTCATATCCCGCCTGCCTAAAAGCCGGCTAAAATATGCTCCGCGTGGCGTAATCAAGGAACAGGCCGAGAAAAATCAACATGCCGAGATAATGATTATTCAGGAAAGCCTGAAAACAGGCTTGCCGCTTCCGCTCCCGGATAAGAGTTTGCTGGTAGGCGGACAAGCCGGTAGCAGCTAGCAGGCCGGTATAGTAGAACGCGCCCAGATCAAGCTGCACACCCGCAACAAGAAGCAGCGCCAACATGCCTGTCTGTAGCAGGCCGATGATCAGACGATCATGCCTGCCGAACAGGATCGCTGTCGATTTCACGCCGATCTTCAGATCATCCTCCCGATCCACCATTGCATACATCGTGTCATAGGCAATGACCCAAAGAATCGTTGCCGCGAATAGCAGCCATGCCATTGCCGGCACCTGATTACTGAGCGCAGCAAAGGCCATCGGGATCGACCATGCAAAGGCTGCGCCAAGAAACAGCTGCGGCAGGCTGGTGAAGCGCTTCATAAACGGATAAACCACGGCTAGCGCCATCGCAGCAAAGGCCAGCTCGATGGTCAGCCGGTTCATCAGCAACACCAGCAAAAAGGCCACCAGCCCGAGGCCTGCAAACAACAACAGCGCCTCCCTGGCACTGACTTCTCCGGCAGCCAACGGTCGTTCACGCGTGCGCTCAACCGCGCCGTCGATGTTCCGGTCGGCGAAATCATTAATCACACAACCGGCTGAGCGCATCAGAAAAGCGCCCATGAGAAACAGAGCCACGACAAACGCATCGGGATGCCCACCTCCGGCAATCCAAAGCGCCCATAACATTGGCCAGGCCACAAGATAGGTGCCGATTGGGCGATCCACCCGCATCAGGCGTGCGTAAACATTCAATGTTTCAGCGATATTGCGTGACATCCACCGGCACCCCCTCGAATATATTGCATGCGGAATATATTGCATACGCATCAGGCCATCGTTCACAAATGCTTAAGCATGGCAGGCAAGGGCCAAGCTGCCAATGTGCACATCATGGGGCGTGCCAACGATGCCAACAAAAAGGGGATCCGGCTGACCGGATCCCCTTTCGATGAACGCCGAATTTTCTTAACGCAATTGATCAACCTGCATGGCCGACTCGGGAGAATCGGCAAAGGTCTTAAGTTTCTGGGCGCGGGAAGGATGACGCAGCTTGCGCAGGGCCTTGGCCTCAATCTGACGAATACGCTCGCGCGTCACGCCGAACTGTTTGCCAACTTCCTCCAGCGTATGATCGGTATTCATGCCGATACCGAAACGCATACGCAACACCTTCTGTTCGCGATCGGTCAGATTTTCCAACACACCCAGCGTCGCATCGGCTAGCGCTGCAGCAATGGTCGTATCCAGCGGATTTTCCGCCTTTTCATCTTCGACAAAATCACCCAGCTGTGAATCCTCATCATCGCCGATCGGCGTTTCAAGGGATACGGGTTCTTTGGCAACCTCCAGAATCTGCTCAACCTTCTCAACCGGCATCTCAAGATGCTCGGCCAGTTCTTCCGGCGTCGGCTCGCGGCCGATTTCCTGAGCAATGCGGCGGGATACGCGCATGATCTTGTTGATCGTTTCGATCATATGCACCGGAATACGGATGGTGCGCGCCTGATCGGCGATCGAACGAGTGATAGCCTGACGAATCCACCACGTGGCATAGGTTGAGAACTTATAACCGCGGCGCCATTCGAATTTCTCTACGGCCTTCATCAATCCGATATTGCCTTCCTGAATCAGATCCAGAAATCCCAGACCGCGATTGGTGTATTTCTTGGCAATGGAAATCACCAGACGCAGGTTGGCCTCGATCATTTCCCTCTTGGCCTGACGCATCTTGGCTTCGCCCATGGTCAGCTTGCGCGCAACCTCCTTAAGCTCGACCACATTCATCTCGGTTTCCTGCTCAACGCGTTTCAAGCGCCGCTGATTCTCCTTGATCTTGCCGGAAACATCTTCCAGCGCCGCAGCCCAGGCTGCGTCCTTATTTGCCTTGAGAATATCATCCACCCAGCGCTCATCGCACTCCTGTACGGTGAACGTTTCGATAAACATTCTGCGCGGCATTTTGGCCTTCAGGGCATAATCGCGAATGGTGCGTTCAAAACGACGCACGCGTTCAACAGCATTCTTGAAGCGCTGCACCAGCTGATCGAGCTGACGAGGCGAAAACGGAATGCTGACCAGCTCGATCAGCATGGCGTACAGCAATTCCTCGGCCTTTGCCTTCAGTTTTTCATCGTCCGGCTTCTTATCGAGTTTTTTCTTGGTGCCCATGAACTCATCATGCAACTCTTTCGCAGCACTAAAATGCATCAGGGCTTCTTCCAGCTGTTCTTCCTTGGTGATAACCGTCTCCACCATCGGTGTGCCGTCCGGAGTGGCCTTGCGCGCCTTAATCGCTTCAGACAACTGTTCAGCATCCAGCTCAGGCTTCTCCTCTTCCTGCTCGTCATCGTCCTCAGAGCGAGTCATGCGGTTCTCGTATTCCTTGATGGCAGCTGAGTTCACAACCTTTTCATCCACATCAATGATGTCGCGAAAGTTCGGCTCTTCGCCCTCCTCAAGAGCTGCATCGCGGATCTGGATAATGCGTTCACCAAGCAGCATGATCTCACGGAAGGTTGAAGGGCACAGGCAGATCGCCTCATGCACCTGCATGCGGCCTTCCTCAATGCGTCGGGCAATCTCGATTTCACCTTCGCGGGTCAGCAGTTCAACCGTACCCATTTCACGCAGATACATACGCACCGGGTCATCAATGCGGACCACCGTGCCAAGCTGGGTGGTATCGGCACGCAGGGCCGAATCTTCCTTGCGCAGGCGATCCTTGCGCATGGCATAGGCACCCGTCGGAGCACGCTCCGGATCAACCACCTCAACACCCATTTCGGTAAATACATTGATCAGCTGTTCAACGCGGTCGGCTGACACAAGGCCGCCGGGAAGATGCTTGTTGAGCTCTTCATAGGTGATAAAGCCGGCCTGTTTACCCTTGGCCATCAATGCGCCAAGCTCGCGGATTGCTACCTGTTCCTGTTTATTCGACATGCGGTTAAGCTCCTGTATCGTTTGCCTGTGCGGCATTCAGCTGTTCGGAAAGTTTGCGCTGTTGCGTCTGCAGCTCGCCAAGGCGTTTCTGCAAACGTATAGAATCATCCAGATTCAGCCCGCGCCTGATGCGCCGACGGATATCATTGGCTTCCATATCCAACAACAAACTCGAAAATTCAATATCCTGAACGGGCGCCTGATTTATCCAGCGAGAAATCATGGCTTGATCATCGGGAAATTCCCGGATCAGCTGTCTCGCGATATCGATAGTTTCAGCTTCGGCATCCGCTTTCATCGAAAAAGCGCGCGAATATAGGCTTTCAATGCGCTCATTGTCAACAAAAAACTCAGATGCAACATCGGGAAGCGCAAGCAACCTCTCGGGTTTCTGCAGCAATGCGGCCAGAAAATTTTCCCGCAAAGGGGATAATTGCAAAGCGGGCTCGGCAGCTTTCTCGCTGTTGCGGGCGGCCGGGCGACGCATCTCGCGACGTATTTCATACTGCAATGAAATACCCGTTGCCTGCTCCACTTCCTGCCGCCAGGCCTGGCGCAGGTAATCATCCGTCATGCTTTTGAGCATGCCATCTGCCTTCTTGGCCATGCGCGCACGGCCATCCGCCCCACTTCCAGCCAGCAACTTTAAACCGGCCAGCCATGTTTCCAGCACCGGCTGGGCATCGTTATGCAAGCGTCGTTCGAACGCCTCACCCCCTTCGCTGTTAAGCAGCGAATCCGGGTCCTCACCTTCGGGAAGATAAAGAAAACGCGGCGTATATTCGGACTTTAACAAAGGCAACATACGTTCCAGCGCCCGCCAGGCCGCCTGCCGACCGGCCCGATCACCATCGAAACAGAAAACAGGCGCATCATGCAATCGGAGGATCTCCCGAATCTGGCGTTCACCGATTGCCGTACCCAGTGGCGCCAGTCCAATCTTCAGATCATGTGCGGCAAGCGCCAGCACATCCATATAGCCTTCGACAATCACCAGTTGTTTGCGTTTGCGAATCACATCGCGGTGTTCCGAGAAGCCGTACAGCAAGTCAGATTTATGGAACCATGGGGTTTCCGGCGAATTCAGGTATTTCGGTTCACCCTCACCCAGCACCCGGCCACCGAAACCCACCACATGACCACGCCGATCGCGAATGGTGAACATCAGCCGGTCTCGGAAGCGGTCGCCATAGCCCCGCTCACCCTTGAATAACAGCCCCAGAGCCTCCAG
>CAZDJY010000016.1:7395-17097 GCA_964505835.1 uncultured Zetaproteobacteria bacterium
ACCGGCCTTTTCCGCCAGATATTCGACCGCCTCGGGAAAGGCATAGCCATCGTGGTCCATCAGAAACTGGAATGCACCACCACCCTTGCCGCAACCAAAGCAGTAATACAGCTGCTTATCTGCCGACACGGAAAACGAGGGCGATTTCTCATGGTGGAACGGGCACAGGCCCATCAGATTGGAGCCAGCCTTCTTTAACTCAACGTGCCGGGCGATCAGATCAACAATGTCGGTGCGGGATAATACCTCATCGAGAAATGCCGGAGAAAAATTAGCCATATAGTCTTATGTAGTGTGGCCGGAGACCGATTGCAAGCTTTGCCAGCCCTGTAACGCCTCTGATCGCCTCAACCCAGCCGCGACTTCACCAGTCCGGAGAGCTTGCCCATGTCAGCACGCCCCTCGGCCTTGGGCTTGACGATCGCCATCACCTTGCCCATATCGCGCATACTCTCAGCACCCGTCTCGGCAATAGCAGCATCCACCAGCGCAACCAGTTCATCGTCGCTCATCTGTGCAGGAAGATATGCCTGAATGATTTCAACCTCGGCGAGTTCGGCAGCGGCCAGATCATCTCGTCCAGCTTCGGTATACTGCTTTGCTGCATCGCGGCGCTGTTTAACCAGCCGTGAAAACACCGTGATCGCCTCACTATCATCCAGCGCGTGTCCGAGCTCGATTTCCCTGTCCTTCACGGCAGCACGCAGCATGCGAATGGTTGACAGCCTTGGCTTGTCGCCGGCCTTCATCGCGGTTTTCATATCTTCAAGCAGTTGTTTCAACATGTCTCACTCCCACAGCGCCTGAGTGGCGCGGTCATCTTGCGTGTCATCATCCTCGCGGCAATGCACGGTTTGCAAACAAAATTGCCGGGCACATGGCCCGGCAATCGATACTACCTAAGCCTACATGGCCGGCTTAATAATCGCGGTTCTCGCGCATACGAACACGACGAAGGCGCTTCATCAGACGTTTGCGTGCAGCAGCTTCCTTGCGTTTTTTTGCAATGGAAGGTTTTTCATAGGCTTCACGGCGACGGCATTCGCTGATCACTCCGCCTTTTTCCACCTGTTTGCGGAAACGCTTGAGTGCGATCTCGAACGGCTCTTCAGGATTAACTCGAATTCCTGGCATATTAAAACATCACCTCCTTCCCTGCTGCGGGACATCAATCATTCGCCCTGCACGGTGTACGGCGCTAGTCTGGCAACCGAACCCCAAGGGGCAAAAAGGGCGACGGATTATGGCCAACGAAAGCGACAAGTCAAACAAACAGCCGGACAAACCTAGGTCCGGCCTGTTGCACGCCGCATCAAAAATCGGCGGGTGGACCATGTTATCCCGCATTCTCGGCTTCGTTCGCGACATCCTGCTAGCTCGGGTTTTGGGTGCAGGGGCGCTGGCTGACGCATTTTTTGTTGCCTTCAAACTGCCCAATTTCTTCCGCCGTATGTTTGCCGAAGGTACGCTGACCGTGGCTCTGGTGCCTGTATTGTCCGAAGCCCGCGAAGCCGGCGAGGAAGAAGCACATCGATACCTCAATGCACTGGCTACACTATTATTGTTGGTCCTCGGCCTGTTCACCCTGCTCGGTGTGCTTGGCATGCCCTGGCTGCTATGGCTGTTCGCCCCCGGTTTTGCCGATGAACCTGATCGCTGGCAGCAGGCCTTACTCCTGGCCCGCTGGATGTTCCCCTACCTGGCGCTGATTTCACTGGCCGCCCTGGCCTGGGGCGTGCTCAACACATACAAGAAATTCTCGCTCGCTGCCGCCACCCCGGCACTATTGAATATTGCCATCATTGTTGCCGCTCTCTTTCTGGCCCCCGCGATGGATAATCCGGGCCTGGCACTGGCCTGTGGCGTATTGCTCGGCGGCGTGCTGCAACTGGCCGTGCAATTCCCTGCCCTCAGGCGTATCGGCTGGCTGCCGCGCATCAGCTTCGATTTCAAGCAGACCCGTATTCGTGAAACACTGTCCCTGTTCGGCCCTGCCCTGATCGCCATAGCCGCTGTGCAACTGAATATCCTTATCGGTACCATCCTCGCCACCCTGCTCGATACAGGTGCAGTCTCGTATCTATACTATGCCGACCGCATTGTGCAGCTGCCTCTGGCGCTGTTCGGCATTGCCATGAGCACCGCCCTGCTGCCGACACTATCTGCTCATCTGGCCAGGGGGGATGCCGGTCAAGCCGGCTCAGATCTCAAGTCAGGACTAGCCTGGCTGACCTGGTTGACCCTGCCTGCCGTAGCGGGAGCCTTGCTACTGGCTGAGCCGATCATGGTAACACTGTTCGAACATGGAGCATTCACACATGCCGACAGCATGGCGACTGCCAGCACACTGCAGGCCTATGCAATCGGACTGATTGCCTTCTGCTGGGTCAAGCTGTTGGCTACGGCCTGCTATGCCGGCAAAGATGCGAAAGCGCCGATGCGATATGCTGCTGTAAGTGTCGCCATCAATATCATTCTGGCTGTCATGCTGATGCAATTCTGGGCCTATGTCGGGCTGGCTCTGGCCACCTCGCTGGCTGCATTCGTCAATGTGACGCTATTATACTTACGGCTGCAGAAAACCTACGGGCCCTTGATTGACGCCCACAATGCCAGGCGCATCGGAGCCGCCGCACTTTCCAGCCTGATCATGCTGGCCGCCCTGTATCTGCTGGCATCACTGTGGGCCTTTCCGGAATCAGGCAAACTAATGCAGGGTGCCTGGATCGGGGCCGCCGTGCTTGGCGGCATCATTGTATATTTTTGCTGCGCCCTGGGCTTCGGTGAACGCCGCCTGTTCAGCCGCTCAGCCAATGTAAGCGAAAAAGGAGAATAACCATGCGCCGTGATGTGATTGTCTTTGATATTGAAACCGTTATCGATGTAGATGCCGCCAGACGGATACTCCGACAGCCTGATGCAAACGACAGCGAAGCACGGGATGGCCTTAGCCAGTACTTCCTTGATAAAACCGACGGCCGCAACGATTTTCCACGTCAGCCATTTCATCAGGTCGTGGCCATCTCCTATGCCCACCTGATTCGCGAACCGGGCGAGGATGGTTCCGAGATGGTGATTAGGCAACTGGCTACGGGCGGCACTGCCAAAAGCGATGAGAAGGAAATGCTGGAGGGTTTCTTCAAGCTTATTGAAAGCCGCGCGCCGCAACTGGTCAGCTTCAACGGACGCGGCTTTGATGCGCCGGTATTGAAATACCGGGCCATGGCGCACAACATGAGTTGCCCGCGCTGGTTTACGCAGGGCGACAAATGGAATAATTACGACACCCGCTTTTCGCAGGAATATCATCTTGATCTTCTGGAAGTACTCTCCGATTTCGGCGCTTCGGCCCGCTGTTCGATGGATGAGGTTGCATCGGTGTTCAATGTTCCCGGCAAACTGGAAACCGCCGGCGACAATGTGCGCGAGATGTTTGAGAACGGTGAGATTGAAGCCATCCGTCATTACTGTGAAACCGATGTCTGCACCACGCTGCTACTGTTCCTGCGGCAGCAACTCTTTCGCGGCGCGCTAAGTGAAAGCGCCTACGCACGCAGCATACTCGGTGTGCGCAATTATCTGGCGAGCGAAGCCGAAGCGAGGCCGCATCTGCAGGAATATCTGGATGCATGGACTGCCTGATTACTGTACTGAGCCTCTCGACTGTCGATGATGACGATATCATCAGGCGAGCCCTTGCTTAGCCGCATCCGGATATGCCTCAACGAATCCATTCACATGCCACAAAAAAAGGCCCCGCATCGCGAGGCCTTGAGTCAGCATACAAACGAACCGAACTTAAGTACCTGCTTCGAGTAGTTCCTTCAGATTGGCAAAATCCATATCCATCTCTCGCTGGGCGATATGCGCCACCACCGGCGAGGCAACCTTGAAAAAACGGCCGACATCGATATTCAACGTGCGGTTTACGATGGTCGCATCGCCCTTAGCCTCAAAGGTCATGCTGGTCTGCATCGGGAATGCCCCCGAGACAGTTTTAGCCGACCACTGGCTGCCATCAGCATTGCGCTCGGTCACTTCCCATTTCTGCTCAATGACGCGACCGAGAAACTTCTCCTTCACATGGTAAACCGTACCCGTTGCTGCAGGGCCATCGGTTATCTTCTCGGATTCGAGCACCGAACTCTGCCACATCGGATCGTTGCTATTATCGTCTACAAAGGCGATGACTTCGCTGACAGGACGATTGATTTCTATACTGGATTCAAGCTTGCTTAATGGCATCGCAGCCTCCTGTTTATCTCTTTTCGGCGACCTTCAGAACTCGCGCAGCAATTCGGTGATACCGGTCTTCGAGCGGGTCTTCTCATCCACCTTCTTGACGATCACCGCGCAATACAGATTTGGCCCCCCAGCCTTGCCGGGCATGGAGCCGGACACGACCACCGAATACGCCGGCACCTCGCCATAAAAGGTTTCACCACTCTCGCGATCATAAATACGGGTGGACTGGCCGATATACACACCCATCGAGATCACCGCGCCCTCGCGCACAATCACACCCTCGACGATCTCAGAACGCGCCCCGATAAAGCAGTTGTCCTCAATAATCGTCGGTGTGGCCTGCAAAGGCTCCAGCACGCCGCCGATGCCGACACCGCCGGAGAGATGGACATTCTTACCGATCTGGGCACAAGAACCGACTGTCGACCAGGTATCCACCATCGTGCCTTCATCAACATAAGCACCAATATTAACATAGGACGGCATGAGCACGGCTTTGGAAGCAATATAGGAGCCTTTGCGCACCATCGCCGGCGGCACCACGCGAATGCCGGCCTTACGGAACATATCCTCGCCCCAGTTAGCGAATTTCAGCGGCACCTTGTCGTAATAATTCGAAACACCGCCGTTGATCACCTGATTATCATGTAATTTAAAGAACAGCAGCACGGCTTTTTTCAGCCATTCATTGGTGATCCAGGTGCCCGATTCATCCCGCTCGGCCACGCGCACACCGCCGTCATCGAGCAACTGGATGGAGTGCTCCACAGCCTCGCGCACTTCGGCCTCGGCATCCTTGGCCGTCCATGCATCCCGGGAATCCCAGGCTTTCTCAATCACTTCCTGTAAATGGTTCATGCAAACTCCCTTTTGATTTTGCTGCCGCTCCCCAGACACCCCGGACGATTGACTAAGACTCGCCCAAGTCAGGCACAGTTTCAAGCCGCCAAAGCGGGCCGCCATCCGGAACCTGCAGGATATTAAAGAACAATTTCCTCGGGGCGTTCATGGCTGAGAAATTCCATATTCGACATCGTCAGTCCATAGGCACCGGCATATCCAAACACCGCGATATCGCCGACGTCGGCCGCCTCAATGTAAACATTATTGGCCAGCTTATCGGCCCCGGTACACAAAGGCCCACCGAAATATACCGCCTCATCACGTACCTTTTCCTGTCCGTCGAATAGTGGCGGACGATTCATCCGCAGCACCGCCATCGGATGGTTGATAGCCAGCGCCGCAGGCCTGCGGAAATGGTTGATGCCGCCAGCGCATATCACCTGCTTCTTGCCGCGGCTCTCCTTGATATCAACGATCTCGGAGCAGAACCAGCCGGAATCGGCAGCCAGATAACGCCCCAGCTCCAGGAAGAAAGTGCGCCCGGCAAAGCCGTATTCATCCAACAGCTTCTGCAAGCCTTCAGCATAGGCCAAAGGGTCAAAATCATGACCGCTCTCCAGATAATCGATACCGAAACCGCCACCAAAATCGATCACATCGCACACCACATCCGGATAATCCGCCTCAATCTGCCGGGCCATACCGAAGACCAGCTCGCAGTTCTTCAGCAGGTCGGCGACATTCAGCACACCCGATGCGGCATAGACGTGCAGGCCGCGAAAATTAAGATGCGAAAGGGCCAGAATCTGCGGCAACACATCGCCGAGCTTCTCTTCGTCCACGCCGAATTTTTTCGAGCCGCCGGAAAAGGTCGTCTGCGCCTCATGGATGTCGAAATCGGCATTGATACGTAGCAATACGTCCTGTTTCCTGCCAAGCTCCGCGCAGATCGCATTCAGGCGATGCGCTTCCAGCAGCGATTCGACATGGATGGTGCGGATACCGTGTTCCACCCCCCAGCGCAGCTCCTCGGCTGTTTTGCCGGGCCCGGTATAGATCAGACTGGCCGGCGCAAAACCCGCCGCTACAGCCTTTTCGGCCTCGCCCAGACTGGCGATCTCGATACCGGCGGCACCCGCTTCCAGCGCTGCCTGCAGAAAGGCCGGATGTGGATTCGCCTTCATCGCATAAAAGACCTCAACGCCTGCCGGCATGATGTGGTTCAGGTGTTCAATTTTGTCGCGCATGGTGCATGTATCGTAGATATAGCAATTCAGCGTGCCACCCTGGGCCGCACGTTCACGCAAACATTGTTCAACCTTGTCTGGAATATTCATCTTCGTCCTTCTTCACCCATGCCCGTCACAGCGAACCGCCATCAGGCGCTGCGCCAGCTCGGCGGCCTTGTCCGGCCCGTCCACGAGAGCCGCACGCACAAATCCCGCACCCGGGTTCACCCCGTCATCGTCATCAGCGCTCAGATACGCCCCCGGCAACAGCGTCACCGCCTGCTGCTCGTAAGCTGCCTTCGCAAAGGCTTCGCCATCGCTGACCGGCAGCCAGACAAAGAAGGATCCGTCCGGGGGCGTCCCCTCTCCATAGACATCGAAGAAGGCCTTCAGGCTTGCGCGGTACACTTGTAGATGTTTCGACACATGCGCCTCGTCCGCCCAGGCTCTGGCCGCCACATGTTGCAGCGGCAACGGAGTTGCTGGCCCGGTATAGCTGCGCAGCTTGGCAAAGCGGGCAATCAGCGCTGCATCGCCGGCAATCAGGCCGGAGCGCATGCCCGGCAGAGCAGAGCGCTTGGACAACGAATTCATCACAAGACAGCGTGCATAATCACTGCGTCCCAGCTGTTCGCATATCTCAAGCAAACCGACCGGCGGCTCACGCCAGTAGATCTCCGAATAACATTCGTCAGAAACGATATAGAAATCGTGCTCATCGGCGAGCTGAATCAGGCGCGCGAGATATTCCGCATCGGCCATCCAGCCTGTCGGATTCGACGGTGAACAGACATACACCAATGCCGCATTGGACCATACCTCGTCCGGTACCGCTTCGAGATCCGGGGCAAAGCCGCTTTCGGGGCTGCAGGTCATGAAATACGGTCTGGCTCCGGCCAGCCAGGCAGCCCCCAGATAAATCTGATACATCGGATTGGGCATCAGCACATAAGGCTTCTTCGTCGCTTCCGGATTGACCAGCGCATGAGCAATAGCAAACAGCGCCTCGCGCGTACCGTTGGCACTCAACACCTGGGTCTCCGCATCGACCTGCGCCAGCGAAAAACGGTGCATAAGCCAATCAGCGATGGCGCTGCGCAGCTCCGCATTGCCGCGCGTGGCCGGATATTTGGAGAAACCGTCAATGCTTTCGCTCAAGGCATCTGCGACAAAGCCCGGCAATGGCAGACGAGGCTCGCCAGCACCCGCATCGATATGAGCCAGTGCCTGATTCGGCACAACATCGGCAAACAATGCCTTCAACCGTTCGAACGGATAAGCACCCAGCCTATCCAGACGCGGCTGGGCGGTTTGCTGATCCAGACTCACTGCATCAGATCCACGCCGCGGGCATGGATGGCTTCGCTCCACCGACCGAGGTTGCCTTCGGCATCCACGGCGCGAATACGGAAGACAAATTCCTTCTTGCTTGTTTTCAGATTAATCAGCTTGATCACCGGCTTACCGACCTGCCCGGCAAAGGCGGGCTGCTCAAAATAGCGGCGGAAAAAACCCGGGCAGCCGCAATACGGATCCATTTCGGTGCGGTCGATCTGATAGCCCACGCCCTCGGGAGAACCGGACAATTTAAAATCAAGTTTCAGCGAACCGCCATTCACCTCGTACTTCAGATCCACCAGCCGGGGCGCTGCACCTTCGGCAACCAGTTGCGGAGCTTCCTTGCGGCCGCAACCGCTGACAAGCAGGCCCAGCATCAGCAAAACCACTGCGCCGCGAAATATCTGTTTTACCATGCTGATTTTCATGCCAATTTCCATGCTTTACTCCGCCTCATCGTTCAATCTCTTCCGCCAGATGGCGACCTGCGCTTGCACCTGTGCCGGGGCCGTACCACCGACATGATCACGCGCCGCAACACATGCCTCAACCGAAAGTGCGCGCACCATATCGACCTTCAATCGCTCGTCAATGGCCATACAGGCAGCCTCATCCATCGTGTGTAATTCGATGCCTGCCTTGATGCAGTGCGCCACTGACTTACCGACGATCTCATGCGCCTCGCGGAACGGCACCCCGGCGCGCACCAGCGCATCGGCAAGATCCGTCGCCGTGGCAAAGCCTGAGGATGCAGCCTCGTGCAGCACTTCCTTGTTGACCTGCATGCCCGGCAGCATATCGCCGAACACGCGCAGGCATCCCTGCAGCTGGTCCAATGCATCGAACACCGCCGTCTTGTCTTCCTGCATGTCCTTGTTATAGGCCAACGGCAGCCCCTTGACCGTCGTCAGCATGGCCACCAGCCCGCCAATGATGCGGCCTGCCTTGCCGCGCACCAGCTCCGGCATATCGGGATTCTTCTTCTGCGGCATGATCGAGCTGCCGGTGCAGAAGGCATCGGGCAGATCGATAAATCTGAACTGGGCACTCATCCACAGGATCAACTCCTCGGAGAAGCGCGACAGGTGCACGGCGGCTATCGAGGCCGCAGCCAGCAATTCGATGATGAAATCGCGATCGGAGACGGCATCGAGCGAGTTAGCCGTCGGCGCATCAAAGCCAAGTTCGGCGGCTGTCATGCCCCGGTTGATCGGGAAGGTCGTGCCAGCCAGGGCAGCCGAGCCGAGCGGATTGCGGTTCATGCGGGCTCTTGCATCTGCAAAGCGGCCGACATCGCGACCGAGCATCTCGACATAGGCGAGCAGATGATGCCCAAGCGTCACCGGCTGCGCCGTTTGCAGGTGGGTAAAGCCCGGCATGATCGTGTCGGTATGCGCCTCCGCCAGCTCGACCAGAACGGACTGCAGATGCCGGATATGTGCAATCACTTCATCGCTACGGCGGCGCAGATACAAACGGGTATCGGTCGCCACCTGATCGTTGCGACTGCGGGCCGTGTGCAAACGCTTGCCTGCATCACCGATTTTGTCGGTCAGGCGCGATTCGATGTTCATGTGCACATCCTCGAGCGCCACGGTAAACTCGAATTCGCCCGATTCGATCTCGCCAAGAATCTCGTCAAGGCCGCGCAGAATATCGTTAAAGTCTTCACGCGTCAGAATGCCCTGTTCGCACAACATGCGGGCATGGGCCTTCGAGCCGGCGATGTCCTCGGCATACATGCGCGCATCGACATCAATCGAGGCATTGAACTGCTCGACAAATTCATTGGTGGGCGACTCGAAACGGCCGCCCCAGGGTTTACTGGACATGCTCATACACTCCCGTGGACTCGATACAGACAGCAACTATAACACCAGATATGCAAACAGGAATAAAAGGGGGCGTTTTGATCCGAATGGAGCCGCTGTAAAGCGATTCCCGGACGTCTAATAGTGCGGCGGAGGCACCTCTTCCTCGGGACGCGCCAGGCCCGAGTCCTGCTGACTCTTCAGCATATCACGGATACGCTTTAGCTCGCCTGTCA
>CAZDJY010000017.1:0-15438 GCA_964505835.1 uncultured Zetaproteobacteria bacterium
CCTGGCAGGAGATCAACAGCCTCGGTAGCCAGCAGCTCGCCTACCAGACCCTTGCCGGGCTATGGACTCCCGATATCAGATTGTCTCCGGAGCAGAAACCCTGTGTGCAATTAGAGGATCACGGCCTGCAATGCCTGCATCAACGAGGTGACTGGGGCATGCTGCGCAACCTCAACCGACCCGCAGTACTGCGCCTGACAGACCAGGAATCGGATCGATACGTCACCTTAACCAAAATCACAGCGAAGACTGCAACCCTGCAACTGGGCGATAAAACATGGCAGGTATCATTGCATGAACTTGAACAACACTGGTTTGCCGAGTTTACATTATTGTGGAAGACACCGGCCGGATACAGCGACACCCTGCGCCCCGGTGATGCAGGCCAGGCGGTTAGCTGGCTGGCAAAACAGCTTGATCGAATTCAGGGGCAACTGATCCCGGCACACAACAGCACCTACATGGATGCCGTACTTGTCAGCAGGGTGAAGGATTTCCAGCGCAGCCACGGCCTTAATCCCGATGGCGCGGCAGGCCCGCTTACCCTGATGCAGGTGAATGATGCCATGCAACTGCCCGGACCAAGATTACTGCAGCGAGAGACAGATTAATGTCCTATATCCTTGATGCACTGAAGAAGTCGGACGAAGAACGCATGGCTTCGTTGGCAGAAGCGCCGGTGCAACTTGCGCCAGCCCGCCATGCCAGGCACTCACGCCTCGGATGGTTTGTGCTGTTGGCCGTGCTGCCACTGCTGGCCGGGGCTTGGCTTCTCATTCTGTTTCAACATGACCAAGATGCTGTAAAACCCATGCCCGATCAGGGCGGTCAAGCCACGGCACCAGCTAACATCCCCGCGCCCGTCATGCCGGTCGTACAGCCGCATCGGGATGCTCTGCCGGCCCAGCAAGCCACCCCCAAAGCAACTGATCATGCGCCGACAAGGATTGCAACTGCGCCGCACCCCTCCGCATTACAAAAACCAGCGCCGCTGCCACATCCCAAAGAAGTTCAATCTGCGCCTCGTGAAATACCGGCCACACAGGAAAAAGAAGAACCGCCACGGCGTGTCGATTTGCCGGTGCATATTCAACAGGCCCTGCCGCCCATCCACATCGAAGGACATATCTACGATGCCAACCCTTCAGCACGCATGGTTATCATCAACGGGCATGTGCGCCGCGAGGGGCAGCAACTTGAAGGCGGCCTGAGACTGGAAAGCATCACCGAAACAGGCATTATCCTGAGCAGGCAAGGTACGCGCTTCCGCATGGGTGTATTCGAGCACTAGGCAGCCCGAATCAAATGATGGAAATTATATGCCGTGCTTCTAGCATTTGCAGCGCGACCTGTCGGACTTGCTTTCCCGTTTCGACGGCACGCGATACCATCCCATCAACATAAGAGAGCCCATCGTGAGCAATTCAACAGCAGAAGAGCTGAGCATCAACTTCGAAGAAAACGGCATCCTGACCACCAAACAGACCGACAAGGTCATTCTCAGTAAAGGCGCATGGGTCACCATCATGTTCCGTTACCAGAACTGGAATGCCGCCGAGCAAGCCTATGGAGAGGACAAATTCACCATTCGCCGCTTCCAAAAGCGCAACGGGCAATACACGCCGCGTTCCAAATTCAATATCACCAATGCCAAACAGGCCCGACTGATCATTGAAGCACTTCAGCAATGGACCGAGGATAAATAACGTCTCGTTTGCGGAGCACCATCGAATCCTTTATTGAATCCAGGAGTCACGCATGTTCGTTACCATGAACAGATTTACCATTGCCCCTCAATATTGGGAGGCGTTTGAAGAACGCTTCAAAAACCGCGCCGGACTGATCGACAAGGAACCGGGATTCATCCGCAATACGCTGCTGCGCCCGGCAGAAGGCATGGGCGATCAGCACGTCGTCATGACGCTGTGGGAATCGCACGCCGCTTTCGAGGCCTGGACTAAGTCGGCGTCCTTTCGCCAGGCGCATGCCAAAGCAGGACAAACGCCCGAAGAGTGGTATGCAGGGCCGAACAGGCTCGAAGTATTTGAGTCAGTGACCGATTCGGGAGTCTGATCCCCTCCCCCACCACCACACACAAGCCATTTCTTCCAATCGCTTCACACAGGTGGAGTCATATCGTTAATCGGGCTATGCTTCGCCTCCAATTTTCTTACAAGGCAGATAATCATGGAAATAGACGTTAAAAAGGTCGCCATGCTGGCCCGCATCCGTCTGACGGATGAAGAGGCCGGCGAGCTCGGTCCGCAAATGAACAATATCATCGGCTATGTAGAACAACTGGCCTTAGTCGATACTGAAGGCGTAGAGCCCACGGCTCACCCGCATGATGTTGCCCTGCCGCAACGCGTGGATGTCGTGACCAATACGAATCGCCGTGAAGCCTTGCAGGCCAGTGCGCCCAAGACCGAATCCGGCCTGTATGTCGTACCGAAGGTGATCGAATAATGTCATACACATCTCTGTCTGAACTCAAAAAGAAACTCGATGCTGGTGAAACCACGGCCAAGCAGCTGGCGACCCTTTATCTGGAGCGCATTGCCGCATATAACGGCGAGCTGAATGCCTTCGTCGATATCGACCCGGCCCATGTCCTGGAACAGGCCGAAGCCTCCGATGCCTACCGGGCCAAACATGAGGCGCGTGCTCTGGAGGGCCTGCCGATTGCCGTCAAGGATATCTTCTGCACCCAGGACGGGCCGACTCAGTGCTGCTCGAATATCCTGAAAGACTTCCATGCACCGTATGATGCGCATGTCATCACCCGGCTCAAAGAAGCCGGTGCTGTTCTGGTCGGCAAGACCAATATGGACGAATTCGCTATGGGTTCATCCACCGAAACCTCCGCCTTCGGCCCCTGCCGCAACCCTTGGGACACCGACCGCATCCCGGGGGGCTCGTCCGGTGGCTCGGCTGCTGCTGTAGCTGCGGCATTAACTCCTGCTGCACTGGGTACCGATACAGGCGGCTCTATTCGCCAGCCAGCATCGGTTTGCGGTATTACCGGGCTGAAACCAACCTATGGCCGCGTTTCCCGTCGCGGCATTATCGCTTTTGCCTCATCACTCGATCAGGCCGGCCCGATGACGCGCACGGTTCGCGATGCGGCGATGATCACCGCCGCAATCTCCGGCCACGATGCGATGGATTCCACCTCGGTGATGGATGCGCCGGAAATCGATTGGCTGGCTGCCTGTGACAAGAAGGATATGAAAGGTCTGAAAATCGGCAAACCCAAAGAGTATTTTGTTGAGGGCATGGATGCAGATGTCCGCACCTCTATTGAAGAAGCTCTGGAAAAATGCAAGGAACTGGGCGCTGAGATCATCGACATCAGTCTGCCGCATACCGAATCGGCGGTCGCCGCTTATTACGTGATTGCTCCGTCCGAGGCCTCGGCCAACCTGTCTCGTTATGACGCAGTGCGTTTCGGCCATCGCTGCAGTGAACCTGAAGACCTGCTCGATATGTATACCCGCAGCCGCGATGAAGGTTTCGGGGCCGAGGTTAAGCGCCGCATCCTGACCGGTGCGTTTGCCCTGTCCTCCGGTTACTACGATGCCTATTACATCAAAGCGCAGCAGGTGCGTACGTTGATCCGACAGGATTTCCTCGACGCCTTTGAGAAAGTGGATGTGATTGCCACGCCGACCAGCCCGATCACGGCCTTCAAGATCGGTGAAAAAACCGATGACCCGCTGACCATGTACCTGTCGGATATCTTCACGATTGCCGTCAACCTTGCAGGCCTTCCCGGTCTGTCACAGCCATGCGGCTTTGCCCATGACCTGCCTGTCGGCCTGCAGTGGATTGCTCCGGCCTGGGCTGAGGATCGTCTGCTTTCGGCTGCCAGTGCTTATGAAGCCGCAACAGACTGGAGTCTCAAGACGCCCACCGCGTTCGATAGTCATACCGGAGGTGTCAAATGAGCTGGGAAGTCGTTATCGGCCTGGAAGTCCACGTTCAGGTAAACTCAAAAACCAAAGCATTCTGCGGCTGCTCTACCGAATTCGGAGCCGAGCCGAACACCCAAACCTGTCCTGTTTGCCTTGGCATGCCCGGGCAGCTGCCGGTACTGAACATGGAAGCGGCCAAAAAAACGGCATTGACGGGACTGGCCATCAACGCCGATATCAATCTGGAATCGAAGTTCGACCGCAAAAACTATTTCTACCCCGACCTGCCCAAGGGCTATCAGATTACCCAGTTCCCGCTGCCTTTAGTGGAGAACGGATATCTTGATATCCCGACGAAAGACGGTGGTGAGAAACGCATCGGCATTACTCGCATTCACATGGAAGAGGATGCCGGAAAATCCATGCATGAAGGCCTGGATGGCGTATCGCATATCGATCTAAATCGATCCGGCGTACCGCTGATGGAGATTGTTTCTGAACCGGATATGCGCACAGCGGACGAGGCGATCGCTTACCTCAAACAGCTTCACCAACTGGTGTCCTTCCTCGATGTTTCCGGCGCCAATATGGAAAAGGGACAATTCCGCTGCGATGCCAACGTTTCGATTCATCGCCCGGGCACGCCGTTCGGCACCCGAGCCGAGCTCAAAAACCTGAATTCATTTCGTTTCATCAAACAGGCTATCGAATATGAGGTCATTCGTCAGATTGAGCTGATTGAGGATGGCGGTGAAGTGGTGCAGGAAACACGCCTGTACGATTCAGTAAAAGGCGAATCCCGTTCGATGCGCAGCAAGGAAGAGGCGCACGACTACCGTTATTTCCCCGAACCGGATCTGCCGCCTTTGCGCTTATCGCAGGAAGAGCTGGATGCTATTCGCGCAGCTATGCCGGAGTTGCCGGGTCAGCTGCGCAAACGCTTTGAAACCGAATACGGTCTTTCGCCCTATGATGCAGATGTGCTGAGCCAGACGCGCGAACTTGCTGCCTATTTCGAAGCCCTGGTAGCCACTCATCCAGCCGATCCGAAACGCTGTGCCAACTGGCTGGCCAATGAGCTGCTTGGCCGTCTGAAAGAGGCCGGTAAAGATATTACCGAATCTCCGGTCTCACCCCAGCGTCTGGCGGGGCTACTTGAGCGCATCGCCGACAACACCATCTCGGGCAAAATTGCCAAGGATGTACTCGATGCAATGATGGACTCCGATGATGAAGCAGACGCCATTATTGAAGCCAAGGGACTTAAACAGGTCACCGATAGCGGCGCCATCGATGCCATTATCACTGAAATTATGGATGCCAATCCAGATCAGGTGGCTGGCTACAGGTCCGGTAAGGAGAAACTGATCGGTTTCTTCGTCGGTCAGGTCATGAAGGCATCGCGCGGCAAAGCCAATCCGGGCATGGTCAACCAACGCCTGAAAGAGCTGTTGAAAGGCTGATCGATGTCCAGGACTCTGCGCAGGATCATCCTAGCTGGCGCAGGGTTATCAGTTCTTGCGCTGCTTACGTGGTATCGCATCGATGCTTTTGACCTGCAGGGTTATATTGCTGGGCAAAACAGCAGGTTCCCAGACACCACGCTGGAAGTTCGGGGATCCCGCATCAGCTTTCTGCATGGCCTGGGGCTTCGCCTTGACGGCGTGCACGCCACGACACCATCCTTCAAGATGGAGTCCGAACATGTGGATGTAGACATCCATCTATTGCCGTTGTTGCTCGGTAAGTTCGAAATTTCCGAGCTGGCCATTCATCAGGGAATATTCAGGCTTACTCCCGGAGCCCTGCCAGAAGTCCCGGGTAACGGGCTTGCCGCTTTGCCTGTGGACCGTGTCCAGCTGATTCGTTGCCGTCTGCTCACCGATCAGGGACTCAATATCCTTGATGACATCCATCTGGATCTTCGCGATATAGGGCGTGACAGAGAAACCCTGTGGGAATTACAGGCCCAGCAAGATCATCAAAGCCTGCGCGGCCACGGACGGTTGGACTTCCGGGGCGGCGAAATTGCCAAGGGCTTTGGTAAACTGAAACTCAGCCAGGTCGGTGTCACCGCCCTGCAACCGTTTGCACCGGATATCCTGGCCGGATGGTTCAGCTCCCCGGCCAATCACCTTAGTGGCACACTGACCCTGGATATCACCGGCAGGCAGGCATGGTCTGTATTCGGCGAAATGGCTCTGAAAAGCTCGCGTTTCAAGCAGCCGTTACGCTTACGTGGGAAACTCACCCATCCGAATGCCGAGCGTCTGGAATGGCGGGATAGTTTCATTCATTTCGATGATAAGACAGCCATAGCCATTCATGGCGAATGTCTGCAATCCAAGTGTAACAGCAGCGTCGATGCCAAAAACATGCCTTTGGCAACCTGGTTGGCACTGCTCTCCGACATTCCGGAAGAGAGTCAGCGTTTCACCGCCAAAACAGATATGCATAGTGACATCCGGTGGCAACCTGACGGATGGCACGCCAGCGCCCGTTTACAGCTCGACAAGCCTGCCTATCGCAGTGAGCAAGGCAACATCACACTGCCGGATATCAGCATTGAGAAGGCCCAGGCTTTCGGCAATAAAACATCCTGGAATATCAATGGAACAGCTGCTTTCGCCCGCAGCAATGACCGCCTGAATTTCACCCTCAACAATACCAGCAAGAATGGCATGGTGACTCGATTGCACAGCGACCGTCTGGCAGACAACTGGCCTGCGCTGGCCAACATACTGCTGGCCTTTAATCATCAGGAACCCAAGCTTAAGGGCTCCGGGTTTATCTCCGGCAGCATGGAATTGGCACAACATGCATCCAAACACAGCCTGCATTTGGATCTCGATGCAAAGAACGCCGCTATTCGTCACCCTCTCTTGATTAAACCGGCTGCAACATCAGCCCACTGCAAGGCCAGCCTGCGCTGGTGGGGCGAAGGGAGTGAAAGGCACGCCGATGCACATCTCGATCAATGCCAACTGCACACATCAAAGGTTCGCTCCCTGCAATGGAAAAGCGATTCACAGACCTATACCCTGAGCAATCAAGGACTAAGTATCGACTTTGATGCCTTACAGAAGCAAGATATCCAGCTTCCCGATCAATTGCGGAGTTTTCATGGGCAACTGAATGGTTCTTTCTCAAGCCGATGGCCAATAAACAGCGCATCACTATGGCCCTGGGTTGAGCATGCGAAGGGCAACTTGAACCTGCAACGCCTTGGCACCAGTCAGTGGCAAACCAGCGGCGCCATGCAGGCCGACCATGGCAACTTCCATACTGAACATCTGCATATCATGGGTGGGCAAGACAACGTCGACTTGAAAGGAAACTATGATTTTTCCAGTCATATCGGAAAGCTGGATATCCTGTCGGCTAATCTCGACTGGCGCGACATGCCCGACTTGCCCGATGCATGGCAGCAAGTTCAACTGTCGGGGCATATCCAGCAGGCGCATCTCAAACTGCTTGCCAATACGTGGCAGGAGATTCATAGCAGCTACAAACTCAAGGATGGAACCATCACCCTTAGTAAAATGCAGGCCAATCTTGGTGGCGGCACGATCATCTCGCCCAAGCTAAAACTAAAACCGATACCGGGCGGCCTGACAGTTGAGGGAAAACTGCGTGCCAAGGCGATCAGGCTGGCCAGATTGTCGGAGCTTGATGCATGGCTGGGCATCAAGACCGAAGGCTTCCTGCATGCCAATGTACAACTAAAAGGCATACTTCCGGTCACCAGGATGATCGACTGGAAGGGCAGCAATGGCGATATCCTCATATATAGCGGCAGTTGGTCTAAACTGCAGGATGCCGTTTCATTATCAGATAAGATCGGCCTCACAACACCGCCGTCAAACACCCATACTTTTAAAAAGCTTGAAGGGCGCTTTCGCGTTCGCGGGGAAACCATGAATATGCGTGGCTCACGATTAAAACAGGGCAAGGAGCTTTATCAAGGCAGCGCCCGCATGGATCGAAACGGCGAAGTTAGCGGAAGCTTTGCAGAGGATGGAACCTTGTATCAACTAAACGGCCATTGGCCGAAGCTGCATTGGTCGATTCAGAAAGTGAAATGAGTTACTCGCTTTTCAGCGTTTTCAGGAAAGCAATGATATCGAGCCGGTTATTCTCATCCTGCATTTCCGGCAACGTCGGCATAATCAGACCAAAGGGATTGGAAGCAACAAGAGCCTGAGCTGTCTCATCCTTCCTGGAGAATGCCTCGGGCCCCTGCACCCATTCATTGATCCATGCTTCGTCATGACGATCCAGCACATCCATCAGCCCCGGCGCTCCGACTGTGCTGGTACTATGATCAGCGTGATGACAGTGGCTGCAAATGGTCTTAAAAATCTGCTCTCCATGTCTCGCATCGGGCACATGCGAACCAGCATTAGTCTCCTGCACAGCGGCAGCATCGACCACGTCAGCATCATCCGCCGATGCAGCAAATGTCTCCGGTACCAAGCCAATGCAAGCTGCGACCAGAAGCAACCATGTCAGAAAATAAACTCTCATCATGCCCCCTCCGGCTTCATGCCGGATACGTAGAGTAAAAGGCTTGTTGCGCTCCTGCAAGTCCCAGCCATGCTCACCCAAGCACTTGCCTGGAGAAATTTTCTCTCACCAGAGCCTGCCTGCCGGGTAAAAAAACGGATGCTGTGGAAAAAATATTGCGCCGGTGTACCCTTCGCAGTCCATAAAAATGGCCGCGTGGATGAAGCATTATTCAGGCCGCCACCCGGAGTTCCCATGCAGGTTTCCACACTCACCGCCCTATCCCCCCTCGATGGCCGCTATGCTGGCAAGATCAGTGCGCTGCGTCCCATCTTCAGCGAATATGGTCTGATCAAGGCGCGTACGACTGTCGAGGTTCGCTGGTTGCAGATGCTTTCTACCAACAGGAATATCGACGAGGTGCCAGCCTTTTCAACTGCCGCCACCGCCTTTCTCGATGCCATCGTGGATGGTTTTTGCGAAACCGATGCCGCCCGGGTCAAGGCCATTGAAGCAACGACCAACCACGATGTGAAAGCGGTGGAATATTTCCTGAAAGAGAAGGTCGCCGAACAAGCCGAACTGGCCGCTATTTCCGAGTTCTTCCATTTCGCCTGCACCTCGGAGGATATCAATAACCTGTCTTACGGGCTGATGCTGAAAGAAGCACGCGAAACCGTATTACTTCCCGAACTCGATGCTTTAATTGCCAAGTTTCGGGACATGGCCGTCGAAATGGCCGATGTGCCGCTGTTAGCGCGCACTCACGGCCAACCCGCCTCACCGACCACCGTCGGTAAGGAATGGGCCAACATCGCTTACCGCATGCAACGTCAGCGTAAGCAGATTGCCGAGGTTGAAATTCTGGGCAAGATCAATGGTGCTGTCGGCAACTACAACGCGCATCTGGCCAGCTATCCCGAGCTTGACTGGCCGGCCATCGCCAGGGACTTTGTTGAATCTTTGGGGCTGAACTTCAACCCTTATACCACCCAGATCGAACCGCATGATTATGTCGCGGAGCTCAATGATGCCGTTTGCCGTTTTAATACTGTCCTGATCGATGCATGCCGCGATATCTGGGGCTATATCTCGCTTGGGTATTTCAAGCAAAAAGTCATTGCAGGTGAGGTCGGTTCTTCCACCATGCCGCACAAGGTCAACCCGATCGATTTCGAGAATTCCGAAGGCAATCTTGGCCTTGCCAATGCGGTGATGGGACATTTGTCCACCAAGCTGCCGATCTCACGCTGGCAACGGGATCTGACCGATTCAACCGTGCTGCGGAATCTCGGTGTCGGTTTCGGTTATTCGGTACTTGCCTATGCCTCGACAATGAAAGGTTTGAGCAAACTGGAAATGAATGAAGCAGCTATTGCCGCTGATCTGGATGCCACATGGGAGGTGCTCGGGGAGGCAGTACAAACAATCATGCGCCGCTACGGCCTGCCTAATCCATACGAGCAAATGAAGGAACTCACCCGCGGCAAGGGCATCACACCTGCAGCATTACGCGAATTCGTCGAGGCACTGGATATCCCTTCTGATGCCAAGGCAGAGTTAATGAATCTCACCCCTGGCCGCTATATCGGCAATGCCACAAAACAGGCCAAGGCCATCAAGGGATAAAGGTCTCTTGCTGGTTAAATAAAAACCGACAAGTTCCAGAGACGCTTTCTTTGGGCCCTTCCTTACCGAGGGGCCAGGGCATGAATGATTAACGTAGTTCCTCTGGCAGACCGAAACTGACATTTTCCTCGCGCACGGATAACGTGGCAGGCGCTGCAAAGCCATGAGCCTTCAACCACTCAACGACGCTATCGACCAGCACCTCGGGCGCTGATGCTCCTGCGCTGATACCAATCTTCGAATCCTTTGCAAACCAAGCCGAATCGATATCCTCCGGCCCATCGATTAACCAAGCACGACTGCCGGCCCGTTCGGCCACCTCGCGCAAGCGGTTGGAATTGGATGAGTTTTTTGATCCGATCACGAGCACCACATCTGATTGCGCAGCCAGCTCCTTGACCGCCATCTGACGGTTGCTGGTCGCATAGCATATATCCTCTCGCTTCGGCCCCTGAATATTCGGAAATCTGCGCCGCAAGGCCTCCACCACCTCCCCCGTATCATCCACGGAAAGTGTCGTCTGGCTCACGAAAGCAAGCTTGTCCGGATCACGCACTTCCAGGCTCTCCACATCCTCCGGCTCCGAGATCAACAGCACTGCACCTTCCGGAGCCTGCCCCATCGTGCCTTCCACCTCGGGGTGCCCGGCATGACCGATCAGGATGACCTGATCTCCCCTCTGATAATGACGCAGCAGCTCAAGGTGCACCTTGGTCACCAACGGACATGTGGCATCGATGACGCGCAAACCCCGCTCATCGGCCCGCCGGCGCACGGCCTTGCTGACACCATGGGCCGAGAAGATCAGCAGCGAGCCATCCGGTGCATCGTCCACTTCATTCACAAACACCGCACCCTTGGCACGCAGATCCTCGACCACGTATTTATTGTGTACGATCTCGTGACGCACATAAACAGGTGCACCGTAGACTGCAATGGCACGCTCAACAATCTCAATGGCCCGATCCACACCGGCGCAAAACCCGCGCGGCTCAGCTAATAACACCTGATTCACTGTCATTTCTCCTCGACGTATTCTCCGGACAGACTAGCATCGCGGCATATTTCGTCACTTTGAATCAGTCCATGGAGTCACCGATGAGTCAATACACCCTGAATCCGGGCGATAACGCCCCCGATATGGAACTGCCAACCTGGCCGGAAGGCACACTGAAACTGTCCGACCTTCGAGGCCACTGGGTCATCCTTTATTTCTACCCCAGGGACAACACCCCCGGCTGTACGACAGAATCCTGCGCTTTCCGCGATGCACTGCCCGATTTCTCGGCGGCCGATGCGGCTATCGTTGGCGTATCGCGTGATTCGGTTAAATCGCACCAGCGCTTTACCGACAAGCAAAACCTGAACTTTCCGCTGATCTCGGACGGGGACGAACTCTTGTGTCGCGCCTTCGACGTCATCCAGCTGAAAAAGCTTTACGGCAAGGAATCTATGGGGGTGGAACGCTCTACCTTCCTGATCGATCCTGAAGGCGTTGTCCGACATGCATGGCGCAAGGTGAAGGTGAAGGAGCACGTCGCCGAAGTGCTGCAAACACTGAAATCTTTGCAGGAATGATCGGTATCCATGCTTGACGGCAAACACATCCTGATCGGCATCGGCGGCGGCATCGCAGTTTACCGCGTGGCGGAACTTGCCCGTATGCTGATCAAGCAGGGAGCCGAGGTGCGCTGCATCATGACCAGGGCAGCCTGTGAGTTTGTCAGCCCCCTGACCTTTGAGGCGCTAACCGGCGAGACGGTGCATACCGAGTTATTCGATTTGACAGCCGAGCGAGAGATGGGACATATCAAACTGGCACGTTGGGCCGATGTTGTACTGATCGCCCCAGCCACAGCCAATCAGATCGCCAAATATGCCCATGGTATTGCCGATGACCTGCTTAGCACCCTGTTCCAGGTTTGCGATGCTTCGGTATTGCTGGCCCCGGCGATGAATGCCTCAATGTGGGAATCGGAGGCCACCCGGACTAATGTGGACACATTAAAGGCACGTGGCCATCGTTTTGTCGGCCCTGCAGCCGGCGACCTGGCCTGCGGAGAGCAGGGCCCGGGACGACTGACCGAGCCAGCCGATATTGCCATTGCCGTAGCCGGAATGTGTGCCGATCAAAGCTTGAGCGGCCAGCACTGGGTCATGAATGCAGGTCCAACGTATGAAGCCTGGGACAGCGTGCGTATTCTGACCAATCGTGCCAGCGGCAGACTTGGCGTCCGGCTGGCCGAGGCAGCTGCACTACGAGGCGCATCAGTCAGCCTGATTGCCGGGCCGGGCACCCCAACCTGCAACCAGCCAATCCATCGCACCAATGTCGAATCTGCCGCCGATATGCTTGCCGCCTGCTGCTCGCAGGCCGCCCATGCCGATGTATTTATCGCGACTGCCGCGGTCAGCGATTATCGCTTTGCTCAAACGCATGCCGGCAAACTCAAACGCGGCCAATCGGAAGCTGTGAGCGTCGAACTGATCGAGAACCCCGATATCGTCGCGCAGGTCTCGGCCATGGAGGCTCGCCCGAACATGGTCATCGCCTTTGCCGCCGAAACCGATCAGCACATTGAGCATGCCAGGGAGAAGCTGACACGCAAGTCGGTGGATGCCGTTATCGCCAATGATGCCGATGACATGGGAAAGGCTGATGGACACGGCTGGTGGATTGATGCCAACGAAGTTTTCGAGCTACCAGGTGGCGACAAACAGGAATTTGCTGAACAAATCATTAACAGAATCTCGGAGAAACAGACATGAATCACCCGCGCGTTATACTGCAACGACTACCTCACGGGAAGGGCATCGAATTTCCGCATTATGCCTCCGCACTGGCAGCCGGCGCTGATCTGCGTGCTGCAGTTGAAGATACTGTGACCCTTAACCCGGGGGAGACCCGCCTGATCCCCACCGGCCTCGCCATGGCCCTGCCGGATGGATACGAAGCCCAGATACGGCCACGCTCCGGGCTAGCGCTGAAACACGGTATCACGGTGCTGAACACGCCAGGAACCATCGATGCGGACTACCGCGGAGAGGTCGGCATTATCCTGATCAATCACAGCGACATACCGTTCCCGATCCAGCGCGGTGATCGTATCGCCCAGATGGTCATTGCACCGTTCGTGCAAGCAGGCTTTGAAGAAGCCGAAAGCCTCTCAGAAACCGAACGTGGCAGCGGCGGCTTCGGAAGCTCCGGCAAACAATAGCCTCCATGCTCGATTTTCTGCAATCGCGACGTATTCGTCTGCTCTGGACAGCGCTGGTACATATCGGCGGTTCTAAAGAGCCTGTATCCGGCAAGGAACTTGCCGGGAAGCTTGATTGTTCACGCCGCTATCTTGAATCGGACCTGCAATCACTGGCCCAGAAAGGCTTGCTCGAATCGCGGCGCGGCGCACATGGCGGCTACATTCTGGCACGCAGCCCACATCGCATAAGCCTGTATGATGTGATGACCTGCCTGAACAGCGACTGTACGGAAGGTGTCCATCACCCGTGTCCGATTCAGGAGCAGATCGTACTGCCACAGCTGCAACAGGCCAGCCAGGAGATAGCCGATGCTCTGGGCCGCATCAAACTCACCGATGCCCTTGATCAGGCCGCCGATGCCGAGCTGATGCAACGTCTCAACTCATCTTCCGACTTTAGTATCTGACACGCCGTTTCATGCCCGCCGTTTCCCTGCTTTATCACTCAGCCCGGCAATGGCTGCTTGAACACTCGCCCAAACGCATCGCTATCATGCATGCCCAGCCCCGCCCGGAATTAAATGCACTACTGGACACAGCTTCCATGCATCTGATGCAGCAGCATTTCCGCGAATGGGCACTGGCGCTGGCTCAGTCCGGGTACAAGAGCGAGCCGCAACTAAGCGGTATGTTCGATCTGATTCTTATCAACCCGTCCAAGAATCGACAGCAAACCCTCGGCTGGATCGCAAACGCTGTGGATCACCTGCATCCCTCCGGCCATATCATGCTCTGCGCTGAAAACAGGCATGGGGCCAAAGGTCTCGAGGCGAGGCTGCGAGATATCACTGACGCTCTGGCCAGCGTAAGTAAGTCGAAATGCCGCGGCCTTCGCTTCCCTGCCAGTGCGATCACCCGACCTGAGCTGATCGCCCAGTGGCGGCAACAGAGCAGCATGCAAAAGGTGGAAAGTCTGGGGCTTTATTCGATGCCCGGATTATTTAGCTGGGATCATCCGGATGCCGGCTCGCAACTGCTGCTTGAATATCTTCCCAGGCGCCTTAGCGGTATCGGTATGGACCTGTGTACAGGCAACGGTTTCCTTGCGGCGGCGATCATGCATCACTCTCCGGATATCAGCCACCTGCATCTGATCGACCATGACAAACTCGCCCTCGTTTGCGCCGAGGCCAATGTCTCCACCTCCAAAGTGCCACATTCACTCCACTGGCTGGATGCCGCATCCGAAGCGCTACCGAAGCATTTGGACTGGATTGCCTGCAACCCGCCCTTTCACCAGCAGCAGGAGCAAAGCATTGGACTTGGGCAAAGTATCGTCCAACGCGCCTGCCAGGCCCTGAAGCGCGGAGGCCGCATATGGATCGTCGCCAACCGCAAGCTGCCCTATGAAAAACTGCTCACCGGGCAACTGGCGAGCGTCGACATCCTCTGTCAGCGACAGGGCTATAAAATCATCTATGGAGTACGCTAATGCGGACGAAACATCATACAGAGCGTCTCGACAGATTGCTTTCCCGGCTGGGTTACGGTTCGCGCAAGGATGTGAAAGGCTGGATTCGCGAAGGCTGGGTCGAGGTGGGCGGAAGCCCTGCAATATCGCCGGCACAGAAGGTCCACCCTGAAGATGTATTGCTTGAAGGCGAGGCACTTGACCATGCATTCGGACTGACACTGATCTACCACAAAGATGTCGGATCAGTCTGCTCGCACAAGGAACAGGGGCAACTGATCTATGCCGATTTCCCGGAGCGATGGAGTGAGCGAAAGCCGGCGCTCAGTAGTGTAGGACGGCTTGATAAGGATACCTCAGGGCTGTTGATTCTGACAGATGACGGGGCTCTCAATCACGCCCTGACCAGCCCCAGAAAACATATCTCCAAAACCTATCAGGTGAACCTGAGCGAAGCGCTGGATGAAGCCCTGGTCGAGCGCTTTGCCGCCGGCACCCTGATGCTGGAGGAGGATGATCGTCCCTGCCTGCCGGCAGAGTTAACGATCCACGATCCTCACCATGCATCACTGGTTCTGCATGAAGGCCGCTATCATCAGGTGCGGCGCATGTTTGCAGCCGTCGGCAACCACGTCCTGACATTGAGCCGCAGTCATATCGGCAACCTCAATCTCAAACAGACAGGCCTGATGCCGGGCGAATACCGCAGCATCAGGCC
>CAZDJY010000018.1:0-15408 GCA_964505835.1 uncultured Zetaproteobacteria bacterium
TCGCAGGCGCGGGTGATTCCGCATTATATCGATGGCAAGGCGGATGGCTTTACCATCACCAATATCGTGCCCGGCTCGCTGTACACGCAGGTTGGCCTGAGAAATGGCGATATTATCCGCAAGGTCAATGGCCAGCAGGTGACCAGCGCCCAGCAGGCGATGGCCATGTATCAGGCCTTGCAGAGTTCGCCATCGATTGATGTAGAATTGATGCGGGCTGGTCAGGTGCAGAATGTTCACTATGATATTCGCTAATTCACGACCCGGAGGAAGGGGATGATCTCAGGAAAAAGAATCGCTGCGCTGGCACTTGTATGGATGCTGATGCTCGGCGCGGCATCCTCGGCATGGGCCAAGGATGTGACGCTGAATTTCAAGAATGCCGACGTCCGTGCCTTTATCGAATTTGTTTCGGGCTTTTCAGGCAAGAACTTCCTTGTTGATAATCGGGTGAAGGGCAAGGTGACCATCGTTTCGCCAACCCCGATCTCTGAATCAGAAGCTTACGACGTTTTCCTCTCGGTGCTGGAAGTGAACGGCTTTGCTACGGTACCGAGTGGGTCGGTGGTCAAGATTGTGCCGCGGGCTGAGAGCAAACAAAAATCACTGCCGATTCGTACCAGTAGGAAAGGGAGCGATAACGATGCCATGGTGACGCAGGTCGTGCGGCTGAAATATGCTGATGCGCAGCAACTGGTGGCATTGATTCGGCCTTTGATCTCGCCCAATAGCCATCTGGTCGCTTATCCGCGTGGCAATATGCTGTTGTTGACTGACAGTGCCAGCAATATCAGGCGAATTCAGCGAATATTGAGCCTGCTGGACCGTAAGGATGCGGTTGGAGTGCAGCTGTTTACATTGAAGCATGCTTCGGCGGATAAACTGGCAACCACTTTAACGACCTTATACAGCGGCGCGAGGGCCGGACAGCCAGGCCGCCCCAATTCGATGAAGGCGATTGCCCATCAGCCGGGCAATATGCTGATCGTTGTCGCGGCCCCCCAGATCATCAACGAGGTAGCCGGTGTGATCGAACGCCTTGATGTGGCACCGGAATCGGACAGTGGCCGCCTGCAGGTGCGCTATCTGAAATATGCCAACGCCGAGGATGTGGCTAAGGTGCTCAATGAACTGGTTGGCGGCCAAGCCGCCGCAAAGCCGGGGCAGGCCAAGCAGTTATTCTCCGGCGATGTGAAGATCGTGGCTGATAAAACCACCAATGCGATCATGATTACGGCTGATCCGAGCGATATTGCCGCAGTTGATCATATTGTCGGTAAGCTCGACATCCGTCGCCGTCAGGTTTTGGTGGAGGCACTGATTGTAGAAGTGTCTGCCGACATAGCCCAACAATTTGGCATTGAATGGCAAGCCGCATCCAATCCGACGAATACCCGTTTCACTCCTCTGGGCGGCACAAGTTTCAATAATCAGGGGGGGGTGAATATTCAAGGGGTTGCGGCCAATCCACTTGCAGCTGCAGGGTCGGGACTGGTTGTCGGGGCTGTCAAAGGGACGGTTACCTTGAATGGTACGGATTTTCTCAATCTTGCAGCTTTGGCCAGAGCCATGGAATCGCAGGCGGATACCAATGTGCTGTCCACACCGAACCTGTTGACCATGGATAACGAGGAAGCTGAAATTATTGTGGGTCAGAATGTTCCATTCATCACTGGGCAAAATTCAACGGCCGGTGGTACTGCCAATCCGTTTCAAACGATAGAGAGAAAAGATGTAGGCCTGACCTTGCGTGTTAAGCCTCAGATTTCAGAAGGGGACACGGTTCGTCTGGAATTATATCAGGAGATTTCAAGTATAGCTGCGAGCACCCAGGGTTCGGATTTAATTACCAATAAGCGATCGATCAAAACGGTGGTGCTGGCCAATGATCAACAGATGATTGTGCTGGGGGGGCTGATGCGCGACGATGCTACATCGGGTGTGCAACGGGTGCCTTGTATAGGAGCCATCCCCATCCTTGGTGAGCCGTTCAAGTTTACCGACAATTCCCATCGCAAGACCAATCTGATGGTGTTTCTGAAGCCGCATATCATCAAGAGCACGAAGGATATTGAATCCATCACCAGCAGAAAATACAATCATATGAAATCCTTGTATGAGACGCCTATCAAGGGAGGCACGATTCTGTTTCCTCGTGAGGACAAGAAGCTGCCGGATGATTTGAAACCGCGATTGAAGATGGACGAAATGGTTAGCCCGGACCCCTATAGCGCAGCGGGCAAGTAGTTCGGATGAGGTCTTTGGCGCGACTTACGAGTGATATGGTTGATGCCGAACGCGTCGCCCGGTTTTCGCTGCCGGTGCTGCGCTCCGGACCGGTTTTGCCACTTAAGGCCGATGGGCAATCGACTCATCCGGTGGCTGTGGCCGAGGATGGCGAATGGCCGTGGGAACTGCTGGATGATTGTCGACGCATCTTTGGCGAAGAGGTACAGCCGGTTTTAGCGCCTCGCGAAGCCATTCTGATAGCCCTGAATCAGGCCTTTGATATGGCCAGCGCTTCGGCCGAACAGATGCTTGAAGACATGGGTATGGACGAGTTGAGCCGGGAGATCGAGGAAGTCGGTGATCTGCTCGAATCCGAAGACGATGCACCGGTAATCCGACTGGTGAACACGCTGATTTCTCAGGCATTGAAGGAACGGGCCAGTGATATCCATATCGAACCGTTTGAATCGCAGGTATTGGTGCGTTTTCGAGTCGACGGGGTGCTGCATACCATCGTTCATCCGCCGAAGGCAGTGCAGGCCGCGCTGACCAGTCGCGTGAAGGTCATGGCCGGGCTCGATATTGCCGAGAAACGTCATCCTCAGGATGGGCGATTTCGGGTCAAGATTGCCGGACGCGAGGTGGACGTACGTGTATCGCTGCTGCCGACAGCATTCGGCGAGCGCGTGGTGATGCGCCTGCTTGATCGCGGCGCGCGCATGCTGAGCTTGCCGGAGCTCGGCATGAGTCATGATCAAATGGCCATGATGCAGGAGGTGATTTGTTCGCCGCACGGTATCGTGCTGGTCACCGGGCCGACCGGTTCGGGTAAGAGTACCACCTTGTACGCTGCATTGATGGAGGTGGATCGGGCCAACCGTAATGTCATGACCATCGAGGATCCGATTGAGTATCAGATCGACGGGGTCGGTCAGATGCAGGTTCAGAGCAAGATTGGCGTTACATTTGCCGCCGGTCTGCGCTCGATCCTGCGCCAGGATCCCGATATTGTGATGATCGGTGAGATTCGTGATCTGGAAACGGCCGAGATTGCCATTCAGGCTTCGCTGACCGGCCATCTGGTGTTTGCCACCCTGCATACCAACGATGCATTGTCGGCCATCGTCCGTTTGCAGGATATGGGCGTGGAACCGTATCTGGTTGCTTCCTCATTGAGTCTGGTGCAGGCCCAGCGTCTGGTGCGTCGCCTGTGTCCACATTGTAAGACCAAACGTTCGGTGTCGGCTGATGACTGGCGCTTGTTGGAAACCGATCCGGTTGAATTCTCGGAGATTAAGGAAATTTACTCGGCCGAGGGTTGCGATCTGTGCATGAATACGGGCTATATCGGCCGTGTGGCTATTTATGAGATGACCCGGATTTCCGATGCCATGCGCAATGCCGTGCATGAAGGCAAGGGTCTGCCAGCTATGCGCCGCCTGGCTAAGAAAGAAGGCATGAAGACCTTGCGCCACGATGGCGCTCGGCATGTCGCCGCCGGTGTAACCACCATTGACGAAGTGCTTCGCGTTAGCATCGAAGATATGGTCGTCGTCGAAGCATGAGCATGTTTGCCTATGAGGCGCTGGATGAGCGCGGTCGCCGGCAGCGCGGCGAGATTGAAGCCGATTCGGAGCGCGGAGCAAGGCAGCTTCTTAAAGCGAAGCAATTGATTGTCCGCAAACTCACCATGTTGGATCAAAAGGCCGTCTCAAGTGCCAGCGGAAACGGAGCTCAACGTCTGTCCGCTGCTGAAACTGTGTTGTTTCTTCAGCAGCTCGCCACCCTGACCGAGGCAGGTATGCCGCTCAGCGAATCGTTGGCAGCCATTTCCGAGGGCATGGGCCGAGCGCAATCTCGGCGAGCCATGGCCGCGATCCGACAATCGGTGATTGAGGGCGGTTCGCTGGCCGAATCGCTGCGCCAGCAGCATATGGATGAGGTTGTCTGTAATATGATTGCCGCCGGCGAGGAAACCGGGCAACTGGAGGCTGTAGCCGCGCGTCTGGCTGAATTACTCGAGCATCGCCAGCAACTGCGTCAGGATCTGATGTCGGCCACCCTGTATCCGGCCATTATCCTTGGCTTCGGCATGCTGGTGATGTTGTTTCTGATGGCGGTTGTGGTACCGCAGGTGGTCACGGTATTCGAGAGGGCCGGCGGTGATCTGCCCGTGCTGACCCGCATGGTGATCGCAGCCTCTGATTTTCTGCGCGATTATGGTGCATGGTTGTTCATTGCACTGGTCGGCATCGTGCTTGCCTATCGACTATTGATGCGAACGGAGAATCTGCGCAGGCAGCGGGATTCTGCACTGTTGGGGCTGCCGGGTATCGGTGCGCTGCTGGCGCGCATTGAGACGGCTCGTTTCGCCCGCACACTGGGCATGCTCCTTGCCGGAGGCGTGCCCACCCTGGCAGCGATGCATATCGCCAATCAGAACTGGTCCATGCTGCCGCTGAAGAGCCTGGGGGAAGACGCACGCGAGAATCTGAGGGAGGGCGGCTCGTTGTCCGATTCTTTGAAACGCGGGTCTTATATTCCGAACATGGCGATTCAGCTGCTCACCGTGGGGGAGCAGAGCGGCAATCTTGATAGCATGCTGATCCGTGTGGCCACACATTACGAGCGCGAGGTGTCGCGCGGGCTTAAACGCATGCTCACCATTGCCGAGCCTGTGCTGGTGCTGTTGATGGCTTTGGGGGTCGGGGCGATGGCATTGGCTATTCTGTTGCCCATTGCCGAAATGAACGAGTTGGTGCGCTGATGCGGGGCTGGTTAACAATTCCGATGCTGCTGGTGATGATGTGTATTGCAGGCATCGCCGAGGCTTCGCCCGCGCAGGTCTGGCAGCAGGCCATGCAGATGGCGGCCAATGGGCATGATCGACAAGCTGTGGCGCATCTGTCCGGCGCTGCTGCTGTTTTATCTGAACGAGAGAGTCTCTGGAAAGAACGCATGCAGGTTGGTGCAGCCCTGCTGGATATGCGGGAGCGTCAGGCTGTTTCAGCGCCAGTACTTGATTTGCCCGCCGCATCGGGCTGGGTTGAGACTCGCTTGATCAAACAATATCAATCCACGCATGCCGCACCCGAACATCAATCCTCCGCTGTGCCGGCTCTGCTGGCAGCCGTATTGCCGGGAGCAGGGCATGCATGGCAGGGACGCTGGCGCGATGCGGCGGTAACGGCTATGTTGGTCTGGCCGATGCTGGCCCTGACCTTGTGGGCGGCACGTCGGCGTATGGGGCCGGTGACGGTGTTCTTTGCCCTGCTTACGGTCTGGTTGTGGTCGGGAACGGTGTTTTCGGCTGTGTCCCTGGCCGAGCGGGGTGATCTGGAAGCCTATCTTCAATGGTGGCAAGGCTTATGGCAGGCATCGGCTTTGCCGGGGCGGCCATGGTGAGCAAGATGGTCGGGCTTCGCATCTATGGGCTTCTTGCAGGAGCCAGCCTGGTGATGGCATTTGTGTGGCAGGGTTTTTCCTTACCAGCTGATCAGCCGCAATCCTTTCCGGTGCATTTTTATCAGCATGTGTTGGGTCATCTGGACGGACGAAGTTGCCCTTCGTATCCGGTTTGTTCGGTGTATGCACGACAGGCAGTAGGCGAATTCGGCCTGTTCATCGGTTCATGGCTGGCGCTGGATCGACTGATCCATGAGGCGGACGATCTGCACAAAGGGCCATGGCTGGTGTTTGAAGGACAGACCCGATTGAATGATTCTTTGTCCAGAAATGCATTCTGGTTGAGATCAGGGCCGAACCATTCGAAAAAACATCCGGGGGAAACGGAATGAAGACAATGGATAAAAGAACGCAGACAATGAGAGAACAGCTGGCGGATAACGGGGAGCGCGGATTTACCCTGCTTGAGATTATGGTGGTGCTGGTCATCATCGGTGTAATGGCCGCTTTGATTGCGCCGCGTTTTGTTGAGCGGGCGGATGAAGCCAAGGTGGAAGCGACCAAGGTGCAGATGAAAAATATCGCCCAGGCGTTGAAACTCTACCGTCTGCAACAGGGGCATTACCCAAGCTCGGGAGCAGGCTTGAAGGCGCTGGTGAATCCCGGCAAGGATGGCAAGCGATATTTGGACGCGCTGCCCAAGGATGCCTGGGGTAATGATTTCGTTTATTTGGCTCCCGGCGTACATGGCGACTTTGATATTTTATCCTATGGCGCCGATGGCAAAAGCGGCGGCTCGGGTTTTGATACGGACGTGGGCAGCTGGCAGTAGCTGAAGGCTGTACTCCCTCCCGAGATCGCCATATGAGCAGCCTGAGCATGCTTCTTCCCGGCCGCAAAGCCGCGGGCTTCACATTGATCGAGATACTTCTGGTGTTGGTGATTATGGCAGTCATGGCGGCGATGGTCGCGCCGTCATTTTTTTCGATGGCCGGTCCTTCCTTGCAGGATCAGGCGCGCAGACTGGCTCAGGCTCTGCGACTGGCAGTCGACGAGACGGCCCTGACCGGCAAGCCCATGCGCTGGACCGCGAGAACGCATGGCTATGTCTTTGAAACACTGGATGGAGAAAACGCCTGGCAGCCGATGAGCGAAAGCCCGTTTGCAGAGTTTATTCTGCCGGAGGGGCTGACCATTCGCGCGGTTGAACCGGCCCATGCTCCGCCGCAGGAAGATGCCGGGGACAGTAACAAGGAGCCGGTCCTTGCCCATCTATTGCTGCCGCCCCAGGGCCTGATGGAGACGGCCGATATTACGCTGGTTAAGGGTTCTGATGCTGAGGGTGGTGTACGCATTCATCTACAACCCGGGCCGGGCGGCATTCGTGTCGTCAGGGAAGATACGCCGTGACATGCATATCGGCAGGCGCCAGGAAAGCCGAGCGGGGATTCACACTGATTGAAGCCATTGTGGCGCTCGGTATTGCGGCTACGGCATTGGTCGTCTTGATGGGGCGCTTGGGGGCTTCGGCCGATGTGCAACATAGCCTGGCCATGCATGCTCTGGCAATGGACGTAGCCAACAATGAGCTGGCCCGGCAAATACAGAACAAGTCCTCCTCCGGTGAAGAAAAGAGCGGCAAGATTGAGGTCGATGGGCTGACATTGAGCTGGCGTAGCTGGAGCGAAAAAACCATGCTCGATGGGTTTGTGCGGCGCAATATTGCTGTCAAGGTTCCGGGTGAGCCTGATGTGGAACTGTTCGAATATCAGGAGGTGGCTCAGTGAGGCCGGGTGCGTTACGGGCCTCAGCACTGGAAGGCGGATTCACGCTGATTGAAGTGTTGATGGCGCTGACGGTGTTTGCCCTGATCGCCGCCATCGCCTACGGAGCCATGGCCACGGCAGGACAGGGATTTCAGATGCTGAGTGAGGTGCGCGATATGCATGAGGGGTCGGGCTGGACAGCTCGCCAGTTGCGCAGTGACGTGACTTACCTGAGTGGCGATGCATGGAATAACGGCCAGGCTACGGAGCAGCACCAACCCATCCGGATCAGTAACGATAATCGCGGCGATCTGGAGTTCGATGGCCTGTTCCTGCTGGTGAGGGAGCCCGGGCGAGCGGGCACTTTTGAGGTGCATTATTTTATTGACGAGGATAAAGGGCATTTGATGCGTGAGTCGCGCTTGTTGTGGGCCAGAGACAGCGTTGAACCTGTGCAGTGGGATATGGGCGAAGCCTCCTCCTGGGCCGTTGAGGTCATGGACAAGGATGGTCGCTGGCAGCAGGAGTGGAAGACGCAGGGCGTACAGAACAGGGGATTCGTCTGGCCGAGGGCTATACGTGTTCATATGAAGGTCGCGGCCAGCGAAGCGCATCCGGCAAGCGAGCGGGAGTGGTATCTGCCGATTCGTTTCGGGGTGGATTTGTGATGCGGCAGCGAAGCAGGGATCCTGATCGGCAGCGAGGGGTTGCGCTCATCATTGTGCTGGGGCTGGTGGCCCTGATCGGGGCATGGGCTTCAACGGCCGCCTATGAGGATATGATTGCTCTCAGGCGGGCCGAGAATATGCAGGATGCGATGCGAGCCGTGCAGGCCAGCCAGTCCGGCTTTGCCCTTGCTGTGATGATGTTGAGGCAGGATGCACGTGATTCAACTACCGATGACCTGGATGAAGCCTGGGCCATCGAAACACCTCCCTTTCCGATTGACGAGGGCATGGTGAGCGGACAAATTGAGGATGCGAACCGCTATCTGAACCTTAATGATCTGGTCGATGCCAAAGGGCAGGTGCAACTGGCATCCGTAACCCTATTCAAGAAGTTGTTCAGGCAACTGGAGCTCGATGAAGGGTTGGTGGATGCGCTGGTGGACTGGGTCGATTCGGATGATCGGCCTTTTGGTGCGAGTGGGGCGGAGGATGCTGCTTACTATGATGCTCCGTACCGGGTGAAAAACAGACCGTTGGATAACTGGGATGAGCTGCGCATGGTCAAGGGCTTTGGCAAAGCGAAGGTCTTGTCAAAACTGAAGGAGGTGGCCGTGGTGATGCCTGCACCAGCCAATGCCATAACCCCGGTGAACATTAATACCGCCAGCGCGCCCGTATTGTTGGCCCTGTTTCCGAAAATGAGCGATGCGGATGCAGAATCGCTGATCGCCGCCCGTCCCTACGCCGATGTTGCATCGGCGACGAATGCTCAGCCCTGGAGTCTGGGCAGTAACCCGGCGCGCTTGAGTGTGGTTAGTTCAACCTTTATGGTGCGAACCGATGCCCGTTTCGGACGGGTTGATTTTCGGGAGGAATATGTCGTGCAGCGACAAGCACAAAAACTAAGCCTGATTTCACGGCAACGTCTGGGCTGGGATGCATCATGAGCGGCCTGACTGTCAGCTTTGACGGACGCAACTGGGCTGCCCGTGACGATGCGGGCAATCATCTCCCTTTAACTGCAGCGGAGGACGGATGGCTTCCTGCTTTGCCCGATGATGCCCGGGTAAACACTCTGATCCTGCCAATTGAACATCTATTGGTGCGCAGTTTTTCTCTGCCCTTGCCGCACCCCCGTTTTATCGATGCCGGAGTTCTGGCTCAGGAGCTTGATGAGCGGGCCGGAGAGGATGCGGGTGGCTGGTGGCTGGCCTGGCAGGCGGCCAGGATGGAAGGGGACGGCGTGGCAGGGATGGTATTCGGGATGCCGGAAAGCTGGCGTCAGGCGATTGCTGGGGATGCGCGTTGGCAGAATGTCCGCTCTGTATTGATCGATGGCTGGGCGCGCTTACAGATGCATATAGATGGGTCGCTTCCTGATGACGAGACCCGGGGACCGGTTGCTGTTGTGGATGCGGATGCGGATGGTGTTTTTATGGGTGTCTGGCATCCGGGAATTGGCTCTGACGGGGTCTGGCGCGGTATGCGTCGTTTGAATCGGGGTGTATCGGATATTGAGGAGTTGGCGGATCAATGCCTGCGTTCGCTGACTGCCATGGGTTGGTCTGCAGCCAGTCAGCCTGTCCTTGGCCGGGTTGAGAAAGAATTACTGCAGGCTCTGCGACTCGATGCATGGCGAGGTGAAGTGGTCGAGACGGTGGCAGAGCTGCCCGGCAGGTCTCAGGTGTATGTCACGGGTGGCCAGCGGCCGGCGCTGAATTTTCGCCATGGGCGCTGGGCTGCGAGTTCCAACAGCAACGGGCTGGCGATGTGGAGGCGGCCTATGGCCATGGCTGCTGCGATACTGGTGATCTGGCTGGTTGGCTCAATCTATCAAATCCATGCGCTGAGTGTGCAGGCCGAAGGCTATCGTCAGCAGATCAACGATGCTTTCCATCAGGGATTGCCTGATGAGCCGGTTATGATTGATGCTCTGGCCCAACTGCGGCGGGCTGCGGGAGGTCGTGCTGACGGCAACCATTCACTGGCGCTCTGGCTCAAGCAGCTGGCGGCTATCCATCGGGTTTTCCAAAAGATGCCCTGGGAGATGCAGGAACTGGAATGGCGAGAGGGCAGGCTAACGCTCGCAGGCAAGGCGGCGAATCTCGAGAGGCTGAACCAAATTCGCGAGGCTTTGCAACAGCAGTCCGGTCGGGAAGTAAAGCTCGCAGATACGGATCTGAGCGGAGATAAGGTAAGCTTCAGGATGCACTGGCAATGAAGCTGGTAGAAGAGATGCGCCTGCGCTTCACAGAAGTATTTCTGGCCTGGCAGACACGTTTGCGAGCTCTTTTCGAGTCCGTGGTGTTGCCGCGCTATCAACAACTGGAAATGCGCGAGCAGCGCCTGGTTCTGGGCGCTGCGATATTGTTACCGCTGATGTTGCTGATCTTCGCTGTGATGTTGCCGATTCAGGATAAGCAGCGGGCGTTACGCAGCGATCTGCTTGCCTTACAGCATCAGGCCGTCGAAGCGCAGCAGCTGGCAAGCTCCATCCGTCGTCAGGGCGTTTCTGGCAAACCTGCGAAGACTGTCAATGTGCTGGCTGCAGTGGAGCGCCTGGCCAGGCAATTCAAGTTGCGTCAGAGCATGACGCGCATTCGCCCGCAACCCGTGGCCGAAGGCCGGAAGCAACGTCTGATGTTGCAAATGAAGAATGCTCCTTATGAGCAGGTGGTTCGTTTTACCCAGGCGCTGGCAGCAGAGCATCTTGGCTTGAGCAGCATCAAGATCCAGCAGGGTAAGTCGGCGGGGCTGGTGCATGTCCAAGCGGTGATCGAAGGCGGATGAGCCTGATGAATGCCCGGTCCGGGGCTCCTTCTTTGAAGTATTGGCAACTCGGCATGGTCTTCGTGTTAGCCCTGGTCGTGTTTATGCTCATGCGCTGGCAACCAGGCCCCTGGCTGAGGACCGAAATCTTGCGTATGGCCGAGCAGCAGCATGTGCAGTTGAATTTCAGTCGCATGGCGTGGCACGGACTGTCGGCTGAAATGACCGATGTGCAGGTGCGGACAGCGCGCATGACGAGTCCGGTGATGGTGAAAAACATCACCGTCCGGCCGATGTTGTCTATGCTATGGTCCGGTGAGCCGGCAGTCAGGCTTGATGTGCTATGGCGCGGCCAACAGCTGAGTGCATCGGTACGCCAAGAGGGCGATATTATTGATATCAGCGATGTTGAGGCTGCCGTGGATATCACCGTTTTGCAGCCTCTCTGGCAGCGTCAATTAAGCATGCAGGTGGATGTGCAGGGCAGGGTTGAGCTTACAGGAAATGTGCGTCTGAACGGGCGTACAGGGCAGCCGCTGAACGGAAATATCACGGCAAACTGGCAAGGTGCAAAAGCTGCACTGGCAGGCATGAAGATGCCACTTGGCGATTATCGACTGAACCTGCACAATATAGCGCAGACTGATTCGTGGCAGTGGCAGATTGACGGTGGTCAGGGCTTGACTGTGCGTGCCGATGGTAAGCTTATGCTGACTGGCTCCGACCCACGCCTGTGGAGCATCAGCGGCAAGGCTGAACTGACAGCCGGTGATGGTGCACCGCAGGGTTTGGTCCTGATGCTGGGTGGCGAGCCTGTGAAGCTGCAGTTGTCTGGCATCCTGCAACGGCCGCAGTGGAAAAGGTTGTGAAAGAAAGAAAAAAAGAGCCAATATGGAGAAGAGAAGATGATTCGATATAATAAACTGATCGTGGTTGCCGGCCTGTCATTGGCCCTGAGTGCATGTATCAGCGCCAATGATCCGAACAAGCATACCAAACAGAATGCGGGGATCGGCGCGGCAGTCGGCGCTCTTGCCGGTGCAGCCATTGGATATTCGCAGGATAAATCCGGAGGTGCACTGAAAGGTGCATTGATCGGCGGTGCTGCAGGCGGAGCAATGGGTGCCGGTGTCGGCTATTACATGGACAAACAACAGGCCGAGTTCGAGCGCCAGCTGGCGGAGGAGCGCCGCGCCAAGAATATCGAGATTGAGCGTCTGAAGAATGAGAATCTGAAGATCACCATGAATAGTGAGGTGTCCTTTGATTATAATTCGGCAGAGCTTAAGCCGGCCTTCACACGCACCCTGGGTAAGGTCGGTGATATCCTCGGCCGCTATCCGAGAACCACGGTGAAGGTGGTCGGCCATACCGATAGTGTCGGCTCCAATGCCTACAATCAGGGGCTGTCTGAACGTCGCGCCAATTCGGTGAAATATTATCTGGCCGATGCAGGTGTTGCCTCCAATCGATTGCAAACCGAAGGGCGTGGAGAGGTTCAGCCGCGCGCCAGTAATGATACCGAAGCCGGGCGTCAGCTTAATCGCCGTGTTGAATTGCTGATTATCCCCGATCAGGATATTCAGTAACAAAAGGCCGCTCAAAAGGCCCGGCTGCTTAAGTCGGGTCTTTTGATGTTCCGGAGGTAAAAACGTTCCAGAGGTAAAAAAACTACTGTGAAATCTTTTACTGGTTTTATGTTTTTTTATCACCTATAGTGCGCACCGCAGAACATAGTTGTTGAAGGTTTCGTTTGGTTGTTTCGGAAGTTTATTTCTCGATTTCCCAGCTAAATCTCATTAAATATGGATGCACAATAATATTCAAATAGATTGAGGTAACAATCAAATGGCAACAGGATCAGTAAAGTGGTTTAACGACGCAAAGGGCTTCGGCTTTATTGCACAGGACGATGGCGGCGATGATGTATTCGTACATTTTTCAGCTATTCAGGGCGACGGTTTCAAGCGCCTTGACGAAGGCCAGCGGGTAGAATTCGAAGTCGAAGACGGTCAGAAAGGCCCTCAGGCTAAGAACGTATTCCCAGCCTAAGCTGAACCGCATCTGCGGTTTTAGTTTCTAATACCCCGCCGATTTCGGCGGGGTATTTTTTTGCCCGGATGATAGTTTGCTGTACAAGGCTTGCCGGTTATTCGATTGCCCTCTCCCAGTCTCCGGCAAAGAAACATTCGCCGATAGCTTGGCGTTTTCTTGCGGCCATTTCGATGTCGCGAAAGCCTTCGTCCAGTGCATCGCCATCGCCCTGATAACCGAGCGCGATGGCGGCTATCGGTGTGAAGTCGTCCGGGATGTTAAAGGCAGAGATCGCTGCATCAGCATCGAAGCCGCCCATCTGGTGGGAGGCGAGACCCAGCGCCTCGGCCTGGAGGCACAGGGAAATGCTGGCGGCGCCGGTATCGTACTGGCCCCAGCGGTTGTTGCCGCCACGTCGGAACTCCCGGGCGCTGCAGGCCAGCATCAGTACCGGCGCACTTTGTGCCCATTCCTGATTCTTGAGGGCGAGGCAGGCGAGCATCTTTTGCCAGGCATCGGCATTTTCGTTTTTATCGCAGACGATGAAGCGCCATGGCTCGTCGCCAAAGCAAGAGGGTGCCCAGCGGGCTGCCTCCAGGCAGGCCAGCAGCTTTTTTCGCTCAACCCATCTGTCGGCGGCAAAAGCACGTGGACTCCAGCGCCCGGCCAGGATCGGATGGATGTCGGCGTTCGGATTTTGACGTGTTTGACTCATGGTTTCTCCTCGCGGGGCGTGCCCGTCTGTTCAAAGCTGATGTTTTTGTGTGAGCCGTCGCAATACGGTTTCATGCCTGACGCGCCGCAGCGGCAGAAGAATGACTTGCCGCTCTGGCAAGCTTCGTCGCCGGCAGCATCGATCAGCGTGAAAGGGCCTTCGACGATGAGCGAGCCGCCGTGTTTGACGTTGATGGCAAGTGTGTCGCCCTCGGGGGCTTCGGAGGGCATGGGTATATCTACTGTGCCGGCATCTGCGAAGCCGGCTTGGCGGTGGCTTTCATCGCAAAAAGGCATCAGCCGCGACTTGCCACAGCGGCAGAAGGCGGCGCGATATGTGGGCTGTGGCTTGCCGTCCAGCGTCATCTTCGCATGGATATACAGGGGTCCGTCGGGCATGGTCCGGATGGTATTCTTCTCCGGCGTTGGATGTAGCAGTTCTCCGCTTGCCGGGTCTTTCGCCTGCAGTGCGCCGGTCGGGCAGTTGGCACAGACCCTGACAATATCCTCGGCAGACGCAGCATCTGGCTTCACCCACGGCCCGGTGCGTTTGGTGTTGAAGACCGCAGGAAGATCACGCGTGCAATCGCCGGTATGGATGCAACGGCCAAGCTCAAACTCAACGATGATATCTTTGCCTTCGTAGCGATGAATGCGTCCCATATTTCCTCCTTTAAGCGATAAACTAATCGACGAACGGACCATGCTGACGAATCGGCTCGCCGTGAGGAGCACCAAAGCACCAGAGCAGATGTGTTGATTCCTTTGTCAGCAACGATAGCTCGGCTTCATGCTCAACGAGCAATGCTTGCCCGTCAGTGGCGGTTTGACCAAGCAACTCTATATGTCCGCTCACCACATAGATGATACCGCGAAAGCCCGGCGTAACATGGCGGCTGAAGGATGTGCCGGGCTGCATGCGAATATCAAGGTATTCGATGTGGCTGTTAAGCTCGATAGCGCCCGCTTCGCCGACGATGTTTCGGATTTCAATGCCATCAGATGTTTCGGGCTTAATGCCTTCTACCTGCTGGTAGGTGGGTTCAATGCCCTTCAGTCGTCGGGGAAGATTGATCCATAGCTGGATCCCTGCTGCCTTTCCATCCGGCATTTCCGAATGCACGATGCCGGATCCGGCCGTGAATCGCTGTGCACCACCGGCATGGATGGTGCCTTGATTGCCGAGGTTGTCCGCATGCTGCATGCCACCGCTGAATAGCCAGGTAATCGCTTCAAAACCGCGATGTGGATGCGGCGGGAATCCACCGCCCTCGATATCGAAGTGATCCCAGAGTACGAAGGGGTCAAAGTTGCGAAGTCCGTGCACCGGCATCAGCCTGCGTACCCTCAGGCCATCGCCTTCGGGCACCAGCAAGCTTTCAACCCGCCGAATGCTCATGCGCCTGATTCCTCAAGATGCAGCTCAGGCCCCCTGGGAACGATACGCGTCGGGTTGATGGATGCGTGGCTATAAAAGTAATGTTGCTTGATGTGCTCAAAATCCGTCGTCTCACGAAAGGCCGGAATGCACCACAGGCGTTTGAGGTAGGCCCAAAGATTCGGCATATCCATGATACGATTGCGGTTGCACTTGAAATGGCTGAAGTAGACCGGATCAAAGCGGACAAGTGTCGTATACAGCCGAATATCTGCCTCAGTGAGCCGTCCGTCGACAAGAAACTCGTGGCCTTTCAGTCTCGCTTCGACTGCATCCAGCGCAGCAAATAGCGCATCAAACGCTTCCTCATAGGCATCCTGAGTGGTGGCAAAGCCGCACTTGTACACGCCGTTGTTAATGCTGTCATAGACAAAGGCATTGATCT
>CAZDJY010000019.1:0-15365 GCA_964505835.1 uncultured Zetaproteobacteria bacterium
ACTTTACCTACTCGGGAGAAATACAGATTGAAGAGCAACTACAGGAAATAATTGATACAAAAGTGGCGCTCCTTGTGAGTGATAATTATCAGAATGTTTCTAAATTACTATCCATTGAGCTTCTAAAATCAAATCCACCTAAAGAAAAACACCTTCAACGATTTCACGAATCAGAGAATAAATTTATTACGTGGATTAAAGATGCTCAAAAAGATGGAACCGTCACATCGGAACAATCCGCAGAGCTAATTGCGAATCAATTTCACTCTATAATAAAGGGGCAAGTTTTTTACCCTGTTATTCATGGTCTGACACAGCTAACAAAAAAAGATATTGATACCTGCAAAAAGACAGCGAAGAACTTTTTTATCAATTCATTTTGTGGTTAATCGCACTAAGGATAAAGGTATACGCTTCAAATGAAAGTGAACTACAGGGCGATTTACTAAAGCAAGGGGTCAGGTATGAGAAAGTATTAGCGACCAGGGCTGGGCTTCTCGATACGTTTTGCAGGCTTCATGCGGATGCCGAACATCAGCTTTGCCACATCCATGAAATGGCTGGCGTAGTGTATCGTCACCCCTGTGCGAACACTCTCGGGCAATTCATCAACATCCACCTTGTTGGCTGCCGGAAGAATCAATTCATCAATACCCAACCGCTTGGCGGCGAGAATCTTTTCACGCTCTCCACCGATAGCCAGAACATCCCCGGTTAGCGTCAACTCGCCGGTCATAGCCATGCGTGCCGGGGCTTTGTTTAATGCCAGAGATAACAGCGCCGTGGCCATGGTCACGCCGGCCGACGGACCATCCTTCGGCACTGCGCCCTCGGGCACGTGTAAATGAATAAATGCCTTATCAAAGAAATCGGCTTCGGCACCAAAGCGATCCAGTTTGGCCGTGATATAGGAATATGCGATCTCGGCCGATTCCTGCATCACCTTGCCAAGCTGGCCGGTGAGTTTCAGGCCGCGCCTGTCCCGGTGCGCAATCGTGGCTTCGAGGGTCAGCGTTGTGCCGCCCAATGCTGTCCAGGCAAGCCCGGTACTGAGGCCGACACCCTGCTTGATACCCTTTTCGCGGAACCGCGGTTTGCCGACAAACTCTTCAAGGTTGCCCACCCCGAGTCGAACCGGGCCCCCGGCCTGATCATCCTTGCCTGCCTCGGCAAGTTTGCGGGCCACCTTGCGCATAATCTTCTTGATCAAATGCTCGAGTTTTCGAACCCCGGGTTCGCGAGCATAGTCTTCAACCAGACGCAACATGGCAGCCTTGGTGATGGTGACATCTTTGCGGGTTAAGGCGTGTTCCTTAAGCTGATTCGGCCACAGATGTTTGCGCCCGATCTCGACCTTCTCACTGCTCATATAGCCGGCCAACCGGATGATTTCAGCGCGATCCAGCAACGGCGCAGGCACGGTATCCAGCTGATTGGCGGTCAGCAGGAACAGCACCTGCGATAAATCAAAGCGAACATCCAGATAATGATCCATGAAATCACTGTTCTGTTCGGGATCAAGCACTTCCAATAGTGCAGAAGCCGGATCGCCGCGAAAATCCGTGCCGATCTTGTCCACCTCATCCATCATGATCACCGGATTAGCGACTTCAACACGCTTGAGCGCCTGCACCAGTTTGCCGGGCATGGCACCGATGTAAGTGCGCCGATGCCCCTTGATCTCGGCCTCATCTCGCATGCCGCCAACCGAAAAGCGATAGAACGGCCGCCCTAACGCATCGGCAATGGCTTTGCCGAGCGACGTCTTGCCGACGCCCGGCGGACCGACAAACAGGATAATCGATCCACTGACCTCTTTCTTGCGTGATCCGACTGCGATGAACTCAAGGATACGATCCTTCACATCATCCAGCCCGGAGTGATGTTTATTCAGAGCTTTCGCCGCTGCCTTCAGATTGAATCGATCGCGACAGGTCTTGCCCCAGGGCAAACAGGTCAACCAGTCCAGATAATTGCGCGTCACCGAATACTCGGGCGAAGCGGTATCGAGCATGCTCAGCTTGTTCAGCTCTTCCTCAAAGGCCTTGGCCGCTTCCTCACTGAATTTGAGCTTCTCCGCTCGTTTCTTGAAATCAGCCAGTTCCTTCTCGCGTGGGTCCTCGCTCATGCCCAGTTCACGCTGGATCTCCTGCAATTGTTCGTGCAGGAAGAACTTGCGCTGCTGTTCGGATACTCGCTCATCAATATTTTCACGAATACGAGACTGTACCTTGCTGACATTCAGTTCGCGGTTAAGCAGCGTGATCACCTTCTTCAAGCGATCGAAGATCGGATAGGTCTCCAAAATATCCTGTAGATCCTCGCGACTGGCTGTGGTCAGGCTGGCGGCAAAATCGGCCAGACGGTTCGGTTCATCGACATCAAAGCGACTGGCGAACAGGCGTAGCTCTTCCTCGTACAACGGATTGTGCTTAAGCATTTCCTTGATGATATTGATGATGGCTACGGTGTAGGCACGCAGCTCGACATTGTCTTCATAGCTTGTTTCCGGCCGATAAATCGCGACCACGCGAATCGGATTCACGTTGGTCAGGAAGCGGTCAATTCTGAAACGCCGAACACACTCCACAACGATATGCAGGCCGTGCTCCTGAATCTCGACAGCCTTTACCACCCGCGCAACTACGCCGACATTGAATAGATTCTTCGGCTCGTACACGGCATTTTCATCGCGCACCAGCACCAGTCCGATGTACTGCTCATGATGCTCAGCCAGATCCTTCACCACCTGAGCCATCTCCTCGCCTTCATAAACCAGCGGAACAACCAGACCGGGGAAAAGCGGGCGATTGGATAATGGCAGGATGGTTAATTGCGGCGGAAGCACCTCGTCGGCACGGACCAGGGAAGCCTCTTTGGCAGGAGAATCACTTTCTTTAGTCGAACCGGATATCGGATTGTCATCCGGATCGGGCGCGCCTTGCTGCTCTTCGATTTCGGGGTCAATGATATCATCAGAACTCATAACTACTTTTTAAGGCATCCTTCATCAATTTTCAAGCTTGAATTCGCAGGCTGACAGCCCCACATTTCGCAACAAACGATTCAAGGAGACGTTCATGCGCTCACTCAAAGGTATTGGCCTGCTGATCATCACCAACCTGATGATTATGTTCACACTGATTATCAGCGGCAACATCCTGATTAATTTCGTTCTGCCCCAGTTCGGCATCGATCTGCGCGGCTCACTGGCTACACAGGACTTTGTCTGGGCACTGGTATTCGGCTTTGGCGGCGCGTTTATTTCGCTGTTTATGTCCAAGTGGCTGGTCAAACGCGGTATGAAAATGCAACAGGTGATCACGCCATCCACCCAGAAAGAGAAAGTGGTGTTTGAAACCGTACAGCAGCTGGCCGAACGCGAAGGCATCAAAATGCCTGAGGTCTGGGTCTATTGGGATGATACCCCGAATGCCTTTGCCACAGGACCAACCCGCAACAATGCCATGGTGGCCGTATCATCCAGCCTGGCCATGAGCATGAACGCCAATGAACTCAAGGCTGTGCTTGCCCACGAGGTCGGCCATATTGCCAATGGCGATATGCTGGCCACCACTTTGCTTCAGGGATTGATGAATACCTTTGTCTATTTCCTGGCCCGGATGATTGCCCGCCCGATCATGGAGCGTAATTATTTTATGGGTTTTATGGTTTACATGGCGCTGCAGTTTGTCCTCTCGATTCTGGCCATGATTCCGATCTGCTGGTTTTCCCGAAAAAGAGAGTTCCGCGCCGATGCCTATGCCGCCCAGGCACTGGGTGCACAACATATGGTCAGCGCCCTGCAGAAACTTGATGCCCTTTCTCATCAGCATACCGTGCAACAACAGCAAGAGCCTCAGGAACAGGATGCGCTGGCTACGATGAAAATATACGGCGGATTCTCCGGCCTGTTTGCCACTCACCCGCCAATCACAGCACGTATCGAGGCGCTTCGTTCGCTTTCTCAGTCCTGAATCGTTGCAAGGCTGAGCAACTGACTTGAGATAAAACCCGAGACACTGGCGCGTCCCCGATTCGCCATCTATGATGGCAGTCTATGAAGCATCAAACCAGACATCAGACTAGGCATCAAAGCGCAGCTATGCTGGTCATCGGCAATGAAGTGCTTTCCGGGCGCACCCGCGATGCCAATGCCTGGCTGGCAGCACAGCAACTGTTCGATAAGGGCTGCAAGCTGGGGGAAATCGCCATCGTGCCTGATCAGGCCGATGCTATTATTGACACTCTCAATCGACTGCGCAGCCAATTCGACGCAGTCATCACTTCCGGCGGCATCGGTCCGACGCATGACGACATCACCATGCAGGCCGTTGCCAACGCCTTCGGTATCGCCCTACTCGAACATGCCGATACGCTGACTGCCATGCGCCGTTTCTACGGCGAGGACAAGGTCAATCCCGGACGACGCCGCATGGCGCGCCTGCCAGACGGCGCCCGGCCCATCATCTGCGACAAATCCATCGCTCCGGGCGCCCATATCGCCAATGTTTACGTGCTGGCAGGCGTGCCGGACATCTTCGCATCTCAACTCGAAAGCATTCTGGAAGATTTTGGTGACCGCCCCTATCAACGCCATGAAATCGAGGTATCGCTTCCGGAAAGTTCTTTTGCCAAGGCGCTGACAGAGCTTCAACAGCAATATCACGATGTTGAAATCGGTTCTTACCCGCATCGATGCGGGCCGGACAGCTATGGCAAGATATGCCTTAGCAGTCAGTCTTCAGAGCGCCTGCAGCAGGCCGCCAGCGAGGTGGAATCCATGCTGCAATCCATTAATTAATAAGCTGTTTTCTCGACCTGCGTAACATTCTCTTCGAATGCTTCGACCACCCTTGTGCCCTCTCGCAACAGAGGAGCTCAGGTAGAAGGAGCACGTTATGAAACTACATCCATTCAGTATCAGTATCGCCATGCTCGCAGGCCTCACTCTGGCAGGCATCTCCGTAGCCCAGGCTGATGACGATTACGGCAATCAGGTCGGGACGAAGTTCTCACGAGGCCTGGCCAACACCGTCACCGGCTGGGTAGAAATACCCAAGAACATCGCGCTGGAAAGCCAAGAACGTAATGTCTTTTCCGGCATCACACTGGGCACTTTGAAGGGGGCCCTCCACACCGTTGGGCGCACAGCCGTCGGCGCAGTGGAACTGGGTACATTCTTCATCCCCAATGATGATATCGTCCATGAACGCTATGTCTGGAAGGATATGGACAATGAAACCACGTATGGCCTGTGATTTATGCAGCTCAGCGTTGACATGAACTTGCGGCGTCCGTTCACTTCCGGACGCCGCAACAGTTTCAAGGGGCGTTTGCACTCCCCGGGATTTAGGGCCTGTTCACACTAATTTTGATCGAAGCACTGCTGCCCCAAATGAGGCCAGTCAAGGCGCGAGGAGTGTTGTTGGTGAATCCAAATAAATGACAAGCAACGCTGAATGGACTCATTTGGGGTGCAGCCCAGCGGGAAATGCCATTTTTGCACGCTGCTACGTTATTTTTCGCTGATGTGCATTCAGCACATTGCGCTCGAAATGCCTTGCAGCGCAACAAAAATAGCTATTTCGATACGGCCAAAATTAATGTGAACAGGCCCCAATCCGTTCAGTCCTTATCCACCTCAAGAATCGGTGTGACATGTGCCTTGCCGCCGTCCAAATGCTTTTGCACAGCCATCTCGTCGCAATCGGCAAAACGTGAACAATGCACACAAACCGTCCAGATCTTGTGCGGCAGGCTCTCCTTGGAAACCACCGCATATCCCTGTTTCTCAAAAAAACCGGTCACATAGGTAAGAGCGAATATCTGGCTGACTCCAAGACCCGCCACCCACTTCTCGCTTGCTTCAACAAGCAGAGATCCGACACCGTGTTTCTGATGAGCCGGGGCGACGACCAGCGAACGAATCTCGGCCAGTGCACGACCATAAATGTGTACCGCCACGACACCGGCAAGCTGGCCGTCATAGTCGGCCACCAGAAACTCCTGCAGGTGTTGACAGATATTGTCCTTGTCCCGCGGCAAAATAATTTCCCTGTCGGCGAGCGGTGACAAAAGTGCATACATCGCATCAACATCGGCAACAGCGGCCGGGCGAATAATGATTCGATGCGGCACTCAGCCCGCCGCTACAGCTGCACGCTGGGTATCACCCCGCTCAAGCATCCTGGCCGCATGCTGCATGCTCTCGTCATCCTGACCACCAAGCATGCGTGCAATTTCCGGCTGCCGCTGTTCGCTGGCAAGCGCTTCGAGACTTGTTGTTGTGCGTCCGTCCTGCTCGGCCTTACGAATGACAATCTGGGCATCGGCCATAGCTGCCACCTGAGGCAGATGCGAAATCACCAGCACCTGACGCTCACCTCCCATTGAGGCCAGCAACTCCCCTACGCACCAGGCCGTTTCACCGCCGATGCCGGTATCCACCTCATCGAAAACGGCGATATGCGGCATATCGGCGACCGCCCCGCAGCCCTTCAGAGCCAGAACCAGACGCGACAACTCGCCGCCGGATGCGACAGCTGCCAATGGCCGCCATGGCTCACCGGGATTCGACATCAGCATCATCTCAACCTCATCCCAGCCGCTGGCCAGCCAGCCCGAAGGCTGCTCCTGCGGACGCACGTCAAAACTGACCTGCATACCCGCCAATGCCAGGCGATCCAGATAAGGGCGCAATGCCTTGCACAGCTGGCCTGCCTGCTTCTGCCTCGAAGAAGATAAAGCGGATGCAGCCTTGCGGTATTCCGCCTCAGCCTTATCGCACGCCTCCCGCAAAGCAGTTTCATCCCAGGCAGCCGTATCCAGAGCCGACAGCCGTTGCTGCCATGTTTCCATCAGACTCAGCAGACCGGATTCATCAACATCATGGCGACGCATGGCTTCATGCAACTGCATTTGCCGCTCTTCTGCAGCATGCAGACCCGATTCATCGAACGAGCCGTCCAGCACCTGATGCAGTTCGCCTGTCAATTCGCTGAGGATGGCATCCATCTGGTCCATCATTTCCCGACTGGTCAGTAGTCCCGGATGATATTCCTCGCTTTGTGCAATTTTACGTGAGGCATCAGCAAGAAGCTGGCGCACGCTCGGCGCATCCTCGTCCAACAGGGTTAATGCCTCAGCTGCGGATTGTTGAATCTGGGCATAATGACGTCCGGCATCCACTTCCTGCTGCAGCGTCTCGGCCAGCCCTTCCTCAATCGACAACCCTTCCAACCGGGCCAGCTCTTCACGCATCCAGGTCGCCTGTTGCTCGGTTTCGCCGCGATCCTGAGTCAGATTTGCCAACTGCGTTTTCGCCGCCTGCCAGCATCGATATGCATCGGCAACAGAAGCGAGCATAGTCTTGCTGATCCGGCTATCGATCAACTGCCGCTGAAACTCAGTCTGTAACAGAGCCTGATGCTCATGCTGGCCGTGCAGATCAAGGCACAGGCTGCCGATCGTCTGCAACACCTTCAATGAAACCGGTACGCCGTTCAGATAAGCGCGCGAACGCCCATCCTTGCCGATGATGCGCCTCAGAATCAATTCATCTTCCGGCCCGATATCCGACTCAATATCCTGTTCTTTCAGCACAGCATTGATTTTCTCATCCACAGGACTGCCCGCCTGCCCCTGCCATGTCGCAATCACCTCGGCCCGTTCTGCCCCATGCCGCACCCATTCGGCGCTGGCCCGCGCTCCGAATGCCGCACCCAGCGCATCGATCAATATCGATTTGCCGGCTCCCGTTTCACCGGTGAACACAGTCATGCCTGCGTCCAGCTCAAGCTGCACACTTTGCATCAGCGCAAACTGGCGAACGGTCAATGATGTAAGCATATAGTTAGCGGCCGGATCGCAGCATCAACTATCAGGGCCCTTTTCCACCTGCCCGGCCCAGTTCAGCTTGCTTCTCAGAACCTGATAGTAATGACGCTCGGGCAGGTACACGAGAGAGATCATGCCACCTCTGCGAATCAGCACCCGATCCCCTTCATTGACCACCATATGCTCCTGCCCGTCGAGATTCAGCGAGGCAGGCAAGGGCGACTCGACAAGGCGCAACTGAATCACGTCATTGGCTGGCACGATGATCGGCCGGTTGGACAAGGTATGCGGACACACCGGTACAACACTGATTGCATCCACCTCGGGATGCACAATCGGGCCTCCGGCGGACAGGGCATAGGCCGTTGAACCTGCCGGCGTTGCCAGCACCAGCCCATCGCCTCGCATACGGAACACCAACTGATCACGAGCGACCAGTTCGAAGCCGATCATGCGCGGATGAGCGCGCCGTTGCAGCACGACATCGTTCATCGCAAAACCCTCACCGAGCTTTTTGTCGCCGCGCCAGATTTCCGCATGCAGGCTGAAATGATGTTTGGTTTTCAAATTACCGCCCAACACCTCGGCCACCGCATCGAACATGCTGCCGATCGGCGTTTCGGTCAAAAACCCGAGCCGGCCGAGGTTGATGCCGAGGATCGGTATCTGCGAGCCGATAAACTGACGGGCCACATGTAACAGGGTTCCGTCGCCGCCGAGTACGACAACCAGTTCCACCTGATCTGCCATTTGATCAAGCGGTAGACCATCCCCATCCACCGAACCGGACAGGCTCGCATCGACCTTGACCACGCAATGCCGTTCAAGCAGCCAGTCGCGCAGCTCACCTGCCAGCTGTGCAGCCCGCTCATCACCCAGTTTGCAGCTGATACCGATACAGTTCATTGCTGGCGACTCCAGCCTTTGGGTTGCGCGTGGCACTGAAAACACTGATCCGCTTTGGTATGCCCCTTCGGCTGCGGATGCACACCGCTGCTATCGTGACAGCTCATGCACGCCGCCCGGGAGGTTGCATGCCGATGGGTATCATTGTCCGGTACCGGCTTGGTTGTACGATCACTGGTCCCGAGAACAAGCAGCAGGATAACCGCCGCAACAATAGCCAGAAACAGCGCATCGCGTTTCCCGGGTCGCCAGGACTGTTCGGACTCTGTTGCCATAGGTGCTCCCGTTGCTAAAACTTACCGCAGGCGCAGGCCATGGAATAGCATGACTGCGCATACGATGCATAATAGGCGATTGGTATGGCATATCCAGCATTTATGCAAGCCGGAGCAACATCCTCGCGGCCCGATTAAACCCGTACTTGCATTGGGTGGTTATTTCAACAGTCAGCCTTTAGGATGCGCCAAATTCTTCATGGGGGTTTCCATTGAAAATCTTTACTGATCATAAACTTGCACTGATCACCGGCTTCGTGTTGGCGGCAGTGTTTATCGGCATCGGTGCCTCAAACGGCAACATGCCGACCGTTCACGAACTGGCTCGCTGGGGTCACTTTCTGGCTGGCATCACCTGGATCGGCCTGCTGTATTACCTGAACTTCTGCCAGGTTCCATCCATGGGTGGCCTGTCTGCTGATACCAAGGCTGACCTGTTCAAGGCAGACAGCGTTGTTCGGCGTGTACTGTGGTGGTTCCGTTGGGGTGCAATGCTGACCCTGATCTTCGGCATCATGCTGTACATGGATCTGATGCATTCCGGCGCAGCCGGTTGGGATATCCGTATCGGTGGCCTGTTCGGCATCATCATGTGGTTCAACGTCTGGTTCATCATCTGGCCTGCACAGAAAAAGATTCTGGGCATTGTTGAAGCAACGGCTGATGAGAAGGCCGCGCTGGGCAAACGTGCACTGATTGCATCACGCACCAACACCATCCTGTCCATCCCGATGTTGCTGTTGATGGCATCTTCGGCCCACTTCCGCCTGTTTGTCGGCTAAGCAGGTTTCATCGTCCAATCAGGGAGCGGCCTTCGGGCCGCTCTTTATGTTGGTGAGCAAGTGTAAGCGACCGTGTATCATGCTGACTGACGCTCAGGAGGAATGACGGACATGGCTAAAACCTTCACGCACATCGCCGACACCTCCAGGCTTGCAATCGCCATCCGTCTGCTCGACACCGCGATCATCATTCTCGCTCCACGCCCGGCATGAATCTGATCTATAGAATGCTGCGCGTATATATCGCATCGCTATTCATACCGCGCCTGCCGATTGGCAAGCTAAGCAACGAATTAACCCTGCGCGTACTGCCCAACGATCTGGATCTGAACATGCATATGAACGATGGCCGCTATATCACCATCTGTGACTTGAGCCGCATCGACATGTTTCTGCGCACCGGCCTGGTCGGTGTGATGCTCAAAAAGAAATGGATACCGGTCATTGCCGAACACACCATGCGCTACAAGAAGTCTTTATCCCCCTTCCAGAAGTACACGGTACGCATGCAACTCACCCATTGGGATGAGAAGGGCTTCTATATGACTCACACCTTCATCGTCGGCGAGCGCGTTGCCGCCGAGGGCACCTCCGTCGGTATGATCCGCAATAAACAAGGCGTCATTCCCCCAGCACAGGTGATCGAGGCAGTCAATCAATCGCGCAAGAAGAGCGGCTGAGCGACAAACCCTGAAGCGCATCTCCGCTGGTCACCCGCCTTTCTTGCCGATAAACCAGCGTTTGCGCAGTAACACTTTTATTTACTGGCAACTGAACGTACCGTTCCGATATGCAAACACCCAAGGCCATCCTCCTCGACCGCGACGGGGTGATTAATTTCGACTCGCCCGACTACATCCTGACGCCCGAACAATGGCGGCCGGTGCCGGGAAGCCTCGCGGCCATTGCCAGATTGACCTGTGCCGGCATTCCGCTGGCCATCTGCAGCAATCAGTCCGGCCTCGGGCGCGGCATGTTGAATCAGGATACCTTTGAAGCCATCCATGCCAAAATGTTGCTGTGCATTGAAGATGCCGGAGGACGAATCGACCATGTCGCCTATTGTCCGCATGCTCCGGATAAAGGCTGTGATTGCCGCAAACCCAAACCGGGACTACTGATTGAAAGCCTGAAAACATTCGGGCTGGAAAACGAGCCTCAATCCGCACTGATGCTCGGCGACTCCGTTCGCGATGTACAAGCTGCACAAAATGCCGGGGTACCAGCCTGGTTGGTGCAATCCGGCTATGGCGATGCCGCAGCGATTCTGGAAAAATCCAGTGCCTTGATGCCGGATATTCGGGCCTTTGCCGATCTTGCGGCTGCCACCGATGCTATTCTGGGAGAATGTTGATGCTGATAATCCGCTCTACCCTGTTCAATCTCTGTTTTATGCTGTTAACCATACTGTTCTCGACCCTGCTGATCCTCACGCGAATTTTCGGTTTCAGGGCGGCCTGGCTATGGGCCAAAGTCTGGTCGGCCAGTACCTTCTGGCTGTTGCATGTTCTGTGCGGCATCAAGCTCCGGGTCGAAGGACGCGAACACCTGCCAGACGAGCCATGCGTGGTCATGGCCAAGCATCAATCAGCCGCCGAAACCATCGCTATGCCAATTCTGGTACCGCCCTATGTATGGATTCTCAAACGCGAGCTATATTATATCCCGTTTTTCGGCTGGGCGCTGGCCATCATGGGTACCATCGCCATCCGTCGCGGCAACCCCCGCGAAGCCATCAAACAGGTGATTCAGCAAGGGAGCAAATTTCTGAAAACGAATCGCTGGGTGGTCGTTTTCCCCGAGGGCACGCGCTCTGCTCCCGGCGAAACCGGCAAATATCAGCCCGGTGGTATCGTACTGGCCCATAAGGCGCATGTCGGTATCCTGCCGATGGCAACCAATGCCGGCGTCTGTTGGCCCAAAAACGGCTTCATCAAGCATCCGGGTACGATCCATGTACGTTTCCTGCCCTATATCGATGCCGAAACTACGGCCAACACCAAGCGCTCCGATCTCCTGACTCGGCTTGAAAAGGATATCGAATCCGCCACTCGGGAACTTGGTGGCTGAATGCTCTTTAAAAAGCCGACAGGCTGATCCCCCTATATTGAGGAGCTTTCAGGCTTCTCTCCGCCATAACGCTCACGCAATACGCGGCGCAATATCTTACCTACGTTGGTTTTCGGGAGTTCATCAATAAATTCAAAATGCTTAGGACATTTATAGCCTGTCATGTTCTCGTGGCAGTAGGCCCGCAGCTCATCCTCGCTCAGCGATGGATCGGATTTTACCACAATGGCCTTCACCGCCTCGCCGCTATCAGGGTCGGGAACACCGATCACGCCTGCCTCCAGCACCTTCCTGTGCGCCACAAGCACTTCCTCCACCTCATTGGGATAAACATTGAAACCGGAGACCAGAATCATGTCCTTGAGGCGGTCGACGATATAGACATAGCCTCGCTCATCCATTCTGGCTACATCACCGGTATGCAGCCATCCATCATGGGTCAGAGTCTTGGCCGTGTCTCCATCATGGAGCCAGTACCCGCGCATCACCTGCGGGCCCTTCACCCATAATTCTCCGGGCTCGCCCCTGGGCTGTTCCTGCCCGTCCTCGCTGCGAATCGACACCTCGGTCGAAGGGAGCGGCAATCCAATACTGCCGGTATACTCAGGCACATCCAGCGGATTCATACATACCGCAGGCGATGTTTCGGTTAAACCATAGGCCTCCACCAGTGTATTTCCGGTCACCTGCTGCCACTTCTCGGCCACACTACGTTGCACGGCCATGCCACCTCCGAGCGTGCATTTTAGCGCTGAAAAGTCCAAAGCATCGAAGCCCGGGGTGTGCAGCAGTGCATTGAACAGGGTATTGATGCCGACAAAAAGCGAGAAGGGTTCCTTTAGCAACGTTTTGACGAAAGCTGGAAAATCCCTCGGGTTGGCAATCAGCACGCTCTTGGCACCGATCTTCATGGCAAACAGCGCGTTCGCTGTCAACGCGAAGATATGATACAGCGGCAGAGCCGTGATACTAACCTCTTCGCCTTCCTTCAGGCTCATCCCTGCCCAAGCATAGGCTTGTAGCAGATTGGCCACCATATTGCCGTGCGTCAGGATCGCGCCCTTGGAGACACCCGTGGTACCACCGGTATATTGCAGGAAAGCGATATCTTCGAGACTTTGCCCGGTTCTTCGGAATGGCAGCTCTGCACCCTGAGCCAGGGCATCATTCAGACAAACGGCCCCGGGAAGTGAGAAGGGTGGCACCATTCTTTTCACATATTTAACCACGCTATTAACAATCAGCCGCTGCGGGAAGCCGAGTAAATCGCCAATCCGTGTCGTTATCACATGTTTGACAGAGGTATCGCCCACCACCTCCGCCAGCGTATGGGCGAAGTTCTCCAGCACTACGATACCTGCCGCGCCCGAATCATTGAGCTGATATTCCAGCTCGCGCGCAGTGTAGAGGGGATTGACGTTGACCACGACCAGGCCGGCGCGCAGGGCTGCAAACAGTGTAACGGGATACTGCAGGACATTAGGCATCATAATGGCGATGCGATCACCCTTTTGCAGACCAAGCCCTTCTGTAAGGTAGGCGGCGAACTGACGCGTTAGCCGATCCACCTCGTCGAAACTCAGTTCGTGCCCGAAGCTTGAGTAGGCCGGAAGCGGACCGAACTTCCCGATACTCTGCTCGAACAGATCCGTGATCGAATCATATTCCCCTGGATCGATCATCGACGGCACACCGGGGGAATATGATTTCAACCAAATCTTTTTCATTGCCGCTCCCCTTTGCCACCTGCTCTCGCAACATTCATCCCCGCAGCCTTCTGGGCAGCATCCGGCATATTGAGCAGGGCCTGCTGAAAGCGGTACACAATGTCTGCCGCAGGTTCAATCTTGTGAATACCGCTGACACTCTTGCCCGCTTGCCAGAAATCGTCTTCACCGCTCTCATCCAGTGAAGCCCGACGTAGCTGAAAGGCCGAGCGCAGGGTATAGAACATACGCATCCAGTGTTTGCTTCGAGCGCCGCGCAGCATTCGGCGCGCCAATGCCCCGACTTGCAGCCCCGTGGATGCAACATGCGGCGTGTTGATCAATGACACCGGAACGCCGGTAATGCGTTCACTGAGCACGATGTCCTTCTCCTGTGCAGCGACAATCGCTTGCTTGTACGGCAGAGCAGCCCGGCATTCGTCGGTGGCGATAAAACGGGTTCCCAGCTGACAGCCGGCATAGCCCATGCGCATTGCCTCAACGAAATGGTCTGCATCGCCAATACCTCCGGCGCAAATCAGCGGCACATGCAATCCCCCGAGTTCCTCCAGCAACTGCCCGGAAGAAAATGCGCCTGCATGACCACCGGCGCGGTTGTTCACAGCAATCAGGCCGTGGACACCGTTATCCAGCGCCTTCAAAGCCCATTTTCGCTCGGTCGCATCGTGATAGACAATGCCGCCATATTGCGCCACACGCTCAACCACCCAGCCCGGATTACCCAATGATGTAATAAAAAATCTCACCCCCTCTTCCAGCGCGATATCGATCCATGCCTGCATACGCTCATGGTAACGGCGGGACGATTTTTCAATCAGCGCATTCATGCCTATCGGCTTGCTCGTCTGCTGTCGGATCAGGCGCAGTCCCTGACGAAAATCATGACCATGCACAAAGGTGAGCGATACGGGTTGCACCACGCCCAGCCCTCCGGCCTCTGAAACGGCAGCAACCAGTTCAGGATTGGAACATGGATACATCGGTCCGCAAATCAGCGGCACCTCAACGCCTGCCTGGCGGGTGAATAAAGAGTCAAAGTGCTTTCTACTCATGCGATGTCATCCCCGGGTCTTATTTGCCAATGCACATGCAATCGAGCGACCACATCTCCGGCCTGATCCTTTATCTCAGCCTGCACGACCCGCGTCATCTTCCCGATGATTGCCTCAGGAGCCTCTGCCCGGCCTTCTGCCAGCAGGCGGCCGCGTGCTTTCTTCAGATATTCTATTTCCAGCTTCGTGACGATGGCTTTCACATCAGCTGGCAGTGCGGCAATCATGGCCAGGCCGCTGGCCAGCTCGCCGAGATTGGCCAGTGCGATAGCATGAATCGAATGCAGATGATTACGCAGGGCGCGCCGATCCCGCAGTTCAATGCGCACAAAACCCGGCTCCAGCTTCTGCACCATCGGGCGAATGGAACCGGAATAGGGAACCATATGGCCCAACATTCGACTATACATCCACCGCCCGAGCGGCGTGCCGCCCCACCGCTGCCACAAACTCCATACGCGTCCTTCCGCCACCTTGACCATTCGACCTCCGGCACCCGGCATAACTCATAGCCATACAATGCTCATAGTGTAGCAGAGATCAGGCAGTGCACCCCCTGCCTTGCATATTTCTTTTCCTTTTATCAGGGCGGCCCGCATTTTTTTCAGGTCGACGACCTGATAGAGAACGTGATTTCCTTCACATTCAGGTAGTTTATAGCTATATTAGTATCTGTTGCTTGAACAAGCAGGCGGGAGTCACGATGTCCATAGC
>CAZDJY010000020.1:0-15329 GCA_964505835.1 uncultured Zetaproteobacteria bacterium
TCAGCCCCTTTTGACCAATGCGAACCACCGGCTTCAGGTGGTGTGCCTTGGCTTTTAATGTTTTTTTCTGCTTACTGTTCAATGTCATGCGGACTCCAGTTGCTAACAAGAGCGCCATGCTAGCGGTGCCGTGGCTATTTTGGTATCCATTTTGCTTGTTGGTATAGAGTTAAGCCGTTCAGGATTAAGCGGATAAGGCAGTTGGGCCCGCGGCTAATAGCGAGAGGTTTGCATAGCAGATCAGTGGTATACTTATAAAAGCTTGTGGGAGGTTTCATGCGATGATAGAGCTGCGAGAGGATCCCAGGCGAGCGGTCATTATCGGCGCCGGCAGAGGCGGCTCGGCTATCGTTGAGATGTTGCTCGAGGAAGATCTGGTCAATGTTGTTGCTGTTGTGGATACGAATGCCGATGCGCCAGGTATGCTGCTGGCCCGCGAACATGGGATCCCCGTGTATGATAATGCAGCCGAGGCACTGGAAAAAAGCGCCCCTTGCGTGGCCTTCAATATGACTGGTAACGAAATGGTGGAGGAGGTGGCCTCGAAAATACTCGGAGCTGGCGGGATTATCGGTGGCATGGAAGCCCAACTGATCTGGCGCATGGTCACCAATCTGAAGAAGGCCAAGGAAGAACTGCATGTTCAGGCTACCCATGATGCGCTGACCGGTTTGTACAATCGTCACTTTGGTATCGAACAGCTACAGCAGGGAATCTCGCAGGCCGTTCGCTACCACTATCCGTACTCGCTTGTGATGCTGGATATCGATCACTTCAAGGAGGTGAATGATCAATATGGGCATCCGGCCGGCGATGCAGTGCTTTATGAAATATCCTGCTTGCTGCGTGAGAACCTGCGCGATTCGGACCTTCCGTGTCGTTGGGGTGGAGAGGAATTCCTGATTTTGTTGCCGCACACCGATATACAGGGCGCGACTCAGGCTGCCGAAAATTGGTTGCAGCAGGTCAGGAAACAACCCGTTCAGCACGATGGGGAGCCTGATATAGAGATATCATTTTCTGCCGGTGTGGCGAGCCTGCAATCGAATGTTGAAGCCCGGGACATTGATGCCGAGGTTGAGCGTCTGCTGCATGAAGTTGATGGCGCCTTGTATCGGGCAAAAGAGATGGGCCGCAGCCGGGTTTTGACCTCGTAAGTCAGGATTGAGGCAGGCGACTCCGTGGGCATCTAGGCCGATTGTTTATCGGGATTGCCCGACACTGTCGTTTCGATAGAGTAGAGCGGTGCAAGCAACCCAGAGAAAACACCTGCAGGATGTGGAAGAACAAACCAGTCCTGAAGAGTTGGCGCCGCGTTTCCCCATTCGCTGGCGTTGGACCATGCTCGTGGGATTTGCCGTAGCCGTATCCATTACCGTACTGTTCCTGATTATTCTAGACATGGAACGTGATGCATGGCTTGAGAGTCAGGCGGCGCAGGCCGAGGTGCAGGTCGACCGACTCTCCGATGAATTAAAAATCCCGATGCTGGCCGGAAGCAAGGCTGAAATTGAACTAACGGTGCAGAGCTTTTTGAAAAAAGTCCCTTCGGTGATGGGCGTGCATATGCAATACGTCAACGGAGAAGAGCAACATTTCGGATCTATCGAAGTGGATGATGCCTTGCTACACGAACTGCCTGGCAATACAAACGTCAAACGGCTGCCGGCCCAACGTATGTGGTATGTGAAGAAAGTGATGTATGCGGGTACGACCATCGGATCCATCGGCGTACGCTTCTCCGAGCAGGCTTGGAAGGAACTGGCAGGAGAGCTGGTTTCGCGTATTTCCATTGCCGCGGTGGTGGTCATCATTCTTTCGGGCGTGATGGTCTACTGGATTGCCGGGCGCATGAGCCAGCCGCTGGAAATGCTGGCCAATGCAGCACGGCATGTGGCATACGGCGACTACACCCTGCGTTTGCCGGTGCAGGGCAATGATGAAATATCCGATGCTATTTCACAGTTTAACACCATGGTCGGCGAATTGGCGCATAAAGAAGAATTGCGCGACGTGTTTGGTCGTTATCTAAATCCGAAGCTGGTCTCCGAGGTGTTCGAGACCGGTCAGGTAAAGGTGGAGAACAAGCGTCAGGAAGTCACGGTTCTGTTTGCCGACATGGTGAAGTTTACATCCTTTTCAGAATCCACCGAAACTGAAGAGGTGGTCGATGTGTTGAACAAGCATTTCGAGGTCTTTCACCGGGTGATTGATTACTACGGCGGCCATGTGGATAAATACATTGGCGATGCGGTGATGGCAGTATTCAACCACCCCAATGATGATCCCGATCATGTCCGTCATGCAGCGAAGGCTGGTCTAGCTATGGCCATTGCCTGCTCCAAACTCGGCGTGTTACGCTCCAATGGCGAGCCTATTTCATTCCGCATTGGTCTGAATCGCGGTGAAGCCATTGTCGGTAATATCGGTGCGGCCGAGCGGCAGGAATACACGGTGATCGGAGATACCGTCAATGTCGCCTCTCGCATGGGTGGTCTGGGCGAGGGTGGCGAAGTTATCATGAGCGAGGCAACATTCGCGCAGTTGGGTGACGGCTTCGAGTTTCGCAATATTGGCACGCGCGAAATCAAGGGTGTCAGCCAACCCATGAAATGCGGCTCTGTAAAGCCGGCAAGTGAAGATGCCCGACGCAATATTGCTCATGCGGTGGCACTGGCCTTTGATCTAACCCTGCCGTCTGATGTGCGTCATATTATTGGAGATATCTAAACGAATGATTCGTATTGTCGCTGTGGCCATGCTGGCCTTGTTATTGTCTTCCTGTGCTTCCACAGGTGCGGGGCGGGTATCCTTCAGTTTCTTCAACACCTATGCCTCGGCCCAGAAGGATTTTGACAATGGCCGCATCATGGAAGCACGAGCGAAGGTTCTGGCCATGGATAAAAGTCGTGATGACTATGCCAAGGCGAAGGATCTGTTATACCGCAAGATTGGTCCTGCTCGGAAGCGCTTGCTGAAACATTATTCAGCGCTGGCTGAAAGGTATGAGCAAGCTGGTGAATGGTATAAGGCCATACAGGCTTACGAGCAGGCCAGCAGTTTTTCATTGCGGCCGAAGGCGCTGAAGAAGAAGCGCCAGGCCATGGAACTCCAATTTCGGCAGGTACGTATGAACGCATTGCTGAAAGAACGGCGCAAAGAAGATTCGGAATGGCTAGGCCATCAGGATGATTTTGAACCACCCAAAGGCGTGCCGGCCAAGGATGAAGTGTTTATCCGTAAGCAGGAGCAGTTCCATGATGCGCTCGAGGATCGTTCGGATTTGGCCTACAGCGAAGCCAAGCGGTTTCTGCGCAAGGGTTATCCTGCGGTAGGCTATATGGAGATTGAATCGCATCTGCGTCTTGAGCCTCAGTCTGAGGACGGCAAGAAGTTAATGGCTGAGATTAAGGCGGCTTTGCCAAAGGGAATTAAAATCCCTGCTTATGAGGTGAATAAGAAGTCTGTCGCCAGTAAGCGAGTGCTGCTGCCGAAGAGTGTGACTGCATCCCAGGTCAAGGCCTTGATGAAGAAAGGCCAGTGGCTTAAGGCGAAGCGTTATGCTCAGGTCTATCGGCGTGAGGGTGGCAAGGGGGCTGCTAAACTGCTCAGGCAGATTCAAACATCCATTGCCAACGATGCAAAAGCCAAATTCAAGCGCGGGAGCTTCTTTTATCGTAAAGAGAAACTTGAGCGCGCGCTTCAATACTGGAGTGAGGCCGTGGCTCTGGAGCCGAGCAATTCAGAGTATTCTGAAGCTCTGCGACGAGCTCAGCAGTTGAAGGAACGTTTAGAATTGCTGCGCCAGGCAAATGAGGGGGAAGCAGCATCTCCTGCTGCGCCCGCCAAGGCTAAATAAGATGCGAGATACAATTGTACAGCCACGCCGGAAATCGCGGAAGATCATGGTCGGCGATGTTGCGGTCGGTGGTGACGCGCCGATTGCCGTACAGTCGATGACCAACACCCTGACCAGCGACATCGATGCGACGGTCGCTCAGGTGCAACGGCTGCAGAATGCAGGCGCCGATATCGTCCGCATCTCCGTGCCTGATCCGGAGTCGGCAGCTGCGATGCCTGAGATTCTGGCCCAGATTGATGTCCCCGTTATTGCCGATATCCACTTCAGCTACAAAATGGCTCTGGCGTCGCTTGATGCTGGCGTGCATGGCCTGCGTCTGAATCCGGGCAATATCGGCGGCAGGGATCGGGTCGAGCGCGTGGTCAAGGCGGCTGCAGAGCGCGGAATTTCTATTCGAATCGGTGTGAATGCCGGATCGCTCGAAAAGGAATTCAACGAGAAATACGGTGAACCCTGTGCCGATGCGATGGTCGATTCGGCGATGAGTCATATCCATATCCTCGAGGATATGGATTTTCACAACATCAAAGTTTCGCTGAAAGCCAGCAATATCCCGATGACCGTGGCAGCTTATCGCAAGCTGGCTGTGCAGGTGGATTACCCCCTGCACCTGGGCATCACAGAGTCCGGCAGTGGCTTCGGTGGTACAATCAAATCCTCAATCGGCCTGGGATTGATTCTTACCGATGGTATCGGCGATACGATCCGCGTGTCACTGGCAGCCCAGCCGGAAGAAGAGGTGCGCGTCGGCTTCGAAATCCTCAAGGCACTGGGGCTAAGACATCGCGGAGTGAATCTGATTGCCTGCCCATCGTGTGCGCGGCAGAAGTTCAATGTTATCGAAACGGTCGCTGAGCTGGAGCAGCGCCTGTCTCATATTCAGGAGAATCTGGATGTGGCTGTGATCGGCTGCGTGGTCAATGGGCCGGGTGAGGCCAAAGAGGCGAACCTCGGTGTTACCGGGGGTTACCCGGTGCACATGATGTACAAGGACGGTGAGAAGTCCGACAAGGTGAAGTCCTCTGACATGATCGATCAGTTGGTTGAGGAAGTTGAACGCCGGGCTGCGGCGATTCGCGAGCAACAAGGAAAATAACATGCGAATATTATGCCTGATTACGACGATGCTATGGCTCGCCGGTTGTGCCGGTGTTTCCATCGGTGTGCCTGTCGGCGGCGTGACCATTGGTACAACAGTGATGGGCAATGGCGGTGTGGCAGTCGGAGCCTCAACCCGGTCTGGCAGCATTGGAATGTCGGGGCGGGCGCGTTCCAATCAGGCTTTCGAAGATGTGCCTGAGGATGATTCTTCGTCCGATGTGAATGATGCCGAACGCGGGGATGATGATCCGGTTGATTCCGAAGCCTCCGCAACATTGAGCCGCAACGAAAGCACAGCTTCAGGCGAGGTGGAATAATCATGGCGGCAAAAAGTCTGCAAAGTATTCGCGGTATCCATGACGGCTTGCCGGATGAGGTGCGGCGCTGGCAGTACATTGAACAGGTAGCGCGCAAGACCTTTTCCAGCTTTGCCTTCTCAGAGGTGCGGCTGCCGGTTCTGGAGCCGATCGATTTGTTTATTCGCTCTATCGGTGAGGAAACCGATATCGTTTCCAAAGAGATGTACGCCTTCACCGATCAGGGTGGCGATCATATCTGCCTGCGTCCGGAAGGCACGGCCGGAGCTGTGCGAGCCTATCTGCAGGGCGGCTTGACACGTGCCGGAGCCCAGCGCTGGTTCTATATCGGTCCGATGTTCCGCCGTGAACGGCCACAGAAGGGACGTCTGCGCCAGTTTCAACAGATTGGTGTGGAGATGTTTGGAGTAACCGGTCCTTTCGAGGATGTCGAGCTGCTGTCCATGGCGCATACATTTCTTGATGCGTTGGGCGTTCCGGACTTGCAATTGCAAATCAATTCGCTGGGCTGTCCTGCCTGTCGGCCCGCCTATAGGGAAGAGCTGCAGGCTTATCTGCAGCAGCGGGCGGATAAATTATGCGAAACCTGCCACGAGCGCATCGACAAGAATCCGATGCGAGTGCTCGATTGCAAGCTAGCCTCATGCCAGGAGCAGCTCTCCGATGCACCGGAGATGGTGGATCATCTGTGCGAGGCCTGCAGGGATCATTTCAGCGGCCTGAAACAAGGCCTTGAGGCGCTTGATGTCCCCTACTTCATCAATCCTCGCATCGTGCGTGGCCTGGATTACTACAACCGTACCGCTTTCGAGATCGTAACCGACAAGCTCGGTGCACAGGGCACGGTGTTGGCCGGCGGCCGTTACGACGGCCTGGTGTCCGAACTGGGTGGCCCGGCGACGCCAGCCATCGGTTTTGCTGCCGGGCTTGAGCGTCTGGAAATGTTGTTGCATGAAATCGATGCGCAAAGGCCGGATTTGGCTGTTGTTGCCATTGGCGATGATGTGCTTCCCTATTCACTTAAAGTGGCCTTTGATCTGCGCAGCAAGGGCATTTCGGTGGTGCACTGCGGCGGCGGCGGCGCCAAGCGCCAGTTCAAGATGGCCGATCGTGAGAAGGTCCGCTTCGTCGCCGTGATCGGCGAGGATGAAAAGCAGACTGGCAATGTGTCGCTGAAGGATATGGCTTCGGGTAAACAGGAACTGGTAGAGACGGAAGCAGTGGCTGGAGTCATTCGAACTTTATAGCCGGGCTAAATCCCTTCGGCAAAGCTGACCCGATCGCTGCTGGCGAACACCGGGGTGGATAAGTATTTTTCGCCACCGTCAGGGAATATGGTGACGATCTCGCCGGACTTACCTTCTGCGATAAGTTGATCGGCCACCTTCAGGGCGCAGGCCAGCGCGCAGCCGCAGGACTGTCCGGAAAGGATGCCTTCCTCGGAAGCAAGGCGCTGGGTCAGGTCGTAGGCCTCATCGGTGCTGATGCCGATCTTCTGATCGTAAACCTCTGGATCATAGATGCCGGGTACGATGCTCGATTCGATATGTTTTAACCCCTCAATGCCATGAAAAGGCGAGTCCGGCTCGGCGGCGATGATCTGAATATCCGGATTAACCGTCTTCAGATAACGGCCAGTGCCGACCAGCGTGCCCGAGGTGCCAAGCGAGGCGATGAAATGAGTGACATGCCCGTTGGAGTCGCGCCAGATTTCCGGCCCTGTCGATTCCTCGTGGGCGCGCGGATTGCTCGGATTATTGTACTGGTCCGGCTTGAAATACATCTCAGGATCGGATTCGTTGATACTGCGGGCCAGCATGATTGCGCCGTCCGAGCCCTCGAGCGGATCAGAAAAAACAAGATCGGCGCCGAAGGCTCGGCAAATGCGCTTGCGCTCATCCGATACGTTTCCGGGCATAACCAAGCGTACACGGTAGCCGAGTGCTGCGCCGATCATTGCCAGCGCGATGCCAGTGTTGCCGCTGGTCGAGTCGAGGATGATCTTGTCCTTGCTGAGCTTGCCCTGTTCGATGCCTTCGCGGATCATCCACATGGCCGGCCGATCTTTGACTGAGCCACCAGGATTAAAACGCTCAAGTTTGGCGTGGATACGGATGTTATCGGGAAGATGTGCGGCCAGCCGTTTTATCTGCACCATCGGTGTGTTGCCAATTAGATCCAGGATTGCAGTCAAAGAACACCGCCTTAAGTGTATAATGGTTAAATCACACCGAAGTATGAGTTAATTAGCTATCAATGCCAAGCAGCGCCAGAATTGCAGCGGGCTCCCCGTCGCTAACGGGCCACACAAGATCCGGGCTATGCAGTAGGAATTGCTGTAGTTGTTCTGCCCGGATGCCCAGCTGGCGCAGGCTCGCCAGTGTGCTTCCGGCGCTGCGTTTGGCAAGCCTTTGTCCTTGTGCATCACGCACCAGTCGATGATGAATATACACAGGTTCCGGATAATTCATCAACGATTGCAGCAGGCGGTGTATGGCCAGGCTATCGCGCAGGTCTTCGCCCCGGATGATATGGGTGATGCCCTGATCGGCGTCGTCGACGACGGTTGCCAGATGGTAGCTGACACCGATATCCCGCCGGGCAATGACTACATCATGATCGAGGTGGAGGGGATGGGATAGCCCTGCCTCATCCTTCCAGCTAAGCGGTCGATTTATCCGGCGCATGGCCTTTGCGATATCAACTCGCCAGGCAAAGGGCTGGGTTTGCATTCGCTGTTGTCGTTCGGATTGCGTCAATCTTCGGCAGGTTCCCGGGTATTCAGTTACAGGGTCATCGCGGTGTGGTGCCGAAGTCATGCGTTTGATTTCATCTTGAATGTCGCGCCGGGTACAAAAGCATGGATAGATGACCTGCATGTCTTCCAGCTGTTTAAGTACACCCCGATAAATTGGCAGGCGCTGGCTTTGTTGCAGTACGGGCTCGGGCCATGTCATACCAAGCCAGCGCAGATCTTCGCATAGTGACTGCTTGTACGCTTCCCGGCAGCGGGTATGGTCGATATCTTCAATACGTAGGATGCAATCAGCTTGATGTTGTTCAGCCCATTGCATGCAGCACAGGGCTGAATAGGCATTACCGAGATGTAAAAGGCCGGTGGGGCTGGGGGCGAAGCGGGTGCGCAACGACATGGCCGGGGTTCTCTCTCAGCTCAGGCCTGGACCCTGATGGAGGCGCTGCTCTTGTCGCTGGCCGGTGGCAGAATCAGCGGTTGCCCCTCTTGAATACGTTCGGGCCGCATCAGCATCTTGATTTCATCTCCTTGCTGGAAGCGGATATTGTCATGCGGAATACAGGTTTTTCCTTCGCGAATAATGGTGATGGGCTGAACACCGTGCGGAATGCGCACTTCGGCCATGCGGTGTCCGATGAGCAGGGAGTCGGGCTCGATATGGCGGGTCTCATAAATAAGGCGTTTACGATAGGCCTGATCGTTCCAGTATGTGAATTTGTATGGCTTGGCGAACAGGCGTTGCAGCTGCAGTTGATGAATCAGGCTGGCATGCTTCTCTTCATCTCCCTCCTGCAGGGCTACGTATACTTCAGGGATATGAAAATCATCGCGCGCCAGACGGGCGATGAGCATGTTATGATCGGATGAGCCGGTCATGATCAGAGCCGCACCGATCTCTTCGGCATGCACGATCTCCATATATAAGGGATCAAGCGCATTGCCGCGTACCGCTTCATAGCCGGAACGTTGCAGGTTAGTGATCACCTCTGCATTCAGATCGAGGAAACGAACCTCGCGATCTTCACCAAGGGCCCGACCGATTTCAGCTCCAATCTGGCCTCCGCCGATAATCAGCACCGAACGGTCATCGCCACCGGCAATCTTCAGGTATTTCTTCAACGGCCCGGCCAGCAGGCTGTACAGCAGCACGGAAAAAATGATGATGATATAGACAAGTGCGGTCAGCATATCGGATTGCAGCTGCCCCTGCTCCTGTAATATGAGTGCGAAAAGGGAGGTGATGCCGGCGGCAACCACACCTCTTGGCGCCATACCTGCCAGATAAGCCGTTTCCTGCCATTTCAGTTTGCTGCCAACGGTAGAAAGAGCGGCGACAAGCGGCCGGGCAATCAATGCGAGAATGGCAAAGATAAACAAACCCTGTGGCAGGTAGATGCGCACGATGTCGAGGTCGAGGTTGGCAGCCAGCAACACAAACAGAACTGAAATCAGCAGCATCGAAAGGCTGCCTTTAAAGTGCCGTAATTTTTGAATATCGGGTATTTCCATACGTTGTAGCGTGGCGCCCATCATCAGCATGGCCAGCAGCCCTGCCTGCGATGAGATATGATCGGCGAGTAGAAAAAAACCCCAGGCCGAGGCCAGAGTGACCACCGAGCGCAGCTCAAAGTCCCGAATCGATGAACGCGAAAGCATCCAGGCTAAGAAGCGGCCGCCGGCGAGACCGATCGCCGCGCCGACAGCCGCTTTGGTGAATATGTCCTGAACCACATAACTGATTTGCATGTTGGGGGTCAGAGCCACTTGCAGCATGACAATGGCCAGAATCGCACCGATCACGTCAATCAGCATGGCCTCACCGGTCAACAGATGATTGAGGGTGCGCCCCAGTCGCATTTCGCGCACGATAGGCAGGATGACGGTTGGCCCGCCGACCGAAATAAGGGAACCGAACAGTAGTGCCAGTGGCCAGCTCAGGCCGGTAATATAATGCGCAGCGGCACCGCCGATAATGGTGGTGAATATTGGCCCGAGGGTAACCAGCTTGCCGACCACCCAGCCATGTTCACGCAGTGCCTTCAGGTTCAGGTTCAGGCCACCCTCGAAAAGAATAATGGCCAGGCCCAGTTCAATCAGCGTATGCAGCGCAGGTTCAATGCTTTCAACGTTGAGTAAATGAAGCCCGTATGGGCCAAGCGCCATCCCTCCGACCAGCCACAACAGAATAGGGGGGAAGCGCAGTCGACCGGCCACCATCTGGGCTGAAATAGCAATTAATACGGCAATAACAAAGGCGCTGGTCGGGTTGGCGGATTCGACAATCATTGAAGTGAAGCTGCCTTTTGGATGTAGGCTCGGCAAGGCCTGATGCCGGGCTGAGGGCGAGTCCGGCGGCGGGTTAATTGATTCGGTAGGTTGCCGGCGTGGTCAGTGTTAGTATGCGCGCCGATTTAGGTGAACAGGCCTTGAGCAGATATCGGCGATGCTTGCCGACAGGAATCATGAGAAAAGGACGGTTGCATGAATATCACAGAACGGCGAAGCGTATTTTCGATTGCGGGCATTTATGCACTGCGCATGCTGGGCCTGTTCCTTATTCTGCCGGTCTTTGCATTATATGCCGAAGGCTTGGATGGTGTGACGCCGAGTTTGATCGGTCTGGCCCTTGGCGCTTACGGTTTTACCATGGCCATGCTGCAGATTCCTTTCGGCTGGTTATCTGATCGAATCGGTCGCAAGCCTGTCATTCTGGCCGGGCTGCTGATTTTTGCTGCTGGCAGCGTGGTGGCGGCCATGGCTGACTCGATCTGGGGCGTCATCATCGGGCGGGCATTGCAGGGTGCCGGTGCGATTGCTGCAGCGATGATGGCGCTGCTCGCCGATCTAACCCGCGAAGAGGTACGTAGCAAGTCCATGGCGGTGATCGGCATGACGATCGGCATGTCCTTTACCGTGGCACTGATTGCCGGGCCGTTGCTGGATGGATGGGTCGGTGTGGACGGTATCTTCTGGCTGACGGCTGTGTTTGCGCTGCTCAGCATTGTGGTGCTCTACAAGGTGGTGCCCGATCCCGATCATTTAAGCCTGCATCGTGATGTGGAGTCTCGCCCGGGTGAATTCGGCCGTATCCTGAGTAATGCTCAGTTATTACGCCTTGATGTCGGCATCATGCTGTTGCACGGCATTATGACGGCCATGTTCATCGCTCTGCCATTCGTTCTGCGCGATCATCTCGGCGTACCCGCTCTGCATCACCCCTGGGTATATCTGCCGGTGTTGGTGGTGGCGATGGGTTTTATGGTGCCGCTGATTATTGTGGCTGAGAAGAAGGGCAAGATGAAGCAGGTGTTTGTTTCTTCTATTGTGCTGATAGCGACAGCCTGCCTGCTGCTGGGTGGTTTCCATGACACGATGGTGGCCGTCATTATCGGATTGTTTTTGTTCTTCGTGGCTTACAATGTGCTGGAAGCGACCTTGCCGTCGCTGATCTCGCGTATGGCTCCGATCGATGCCAAGGGGACGGCAATGGGGGTCTATTCAACTTCCCAGTTCTTCGGCGCATTTTTGGGCGGGGCGCTGGGCGGCTGGTGCTATGGTCAATATGACGTGCAGGGCATCTTTTTCGGAGCCGCTGCCATCGCTGCTGTATGGCTTTTGATTGCGCTGGGCATGCAACTGCCGTCGATGCGTTCGGCCATGATGCGCCATGTCGCATCCGATGCAGATGCAGGAGTACTGCAGACTCAATTACTGGCCGTAAGCGGGATTCACGAGGCGATTGTCGTACCCGAAGAAAATACCGCCTTCTTGCGCGTTGATAAAAAAGCGCTGGATGAGCAGGCACTTGATGCCCTGCTTGGCCATGATTCGTCTGCCGAGCCGGAACCGGCTTAAACCTGACAGGAGTTTTCCCCATGTCCTCAAACCCCAAGAACATTCGACCAGCCCTCCTCATCATCATGGATGGCTGGGGTATCGGTTCCGGCGGCCCGGAAGATGCAGTCGATCGGGCCAACACGCCGGTAATCGATCATTTATGGGCCAACTATGCCCATACCCGTTTGCTGACCCACGGTCCGTACGTCGGGTTGCCGTCCGGTAAGGATATGGGTGGTTCCGAGGTGGGACACCTGACCATGGGTGCCGGGATGATTCTCGATCAGGGGCCGACGCGTATTAACAAGGCCATCAAGGATGGCTCCTTCTATCAGTCCGATGCATTGAACAAGGTGATTGCAGCAGGACAGGGCGGCGGCACGATCCATCTGCTGGGCTTATTGTCCGATGGTAATATCCATTCGCATATCGACTATTTCCGTGCTGTGATTGACCATGCCTTTGAACATGGGGTTAAACGTCTGCGTGTGCATGCCTTGCTCGACGGCCGCGATGTCGGCGTGCAGAGCGCCCAGAAATATATCTGCCGCCTGGAAGAGGCGTTCACCTACGTGAATTCCCATGCAGGGTTTGATTACAGCTTTGCCTCGGCTGGCGGCCGTGAGCGTATTACCATGGATCGCGACCGGGACTGGAGCAAGGTGGAGGAAGGCTGGAATTTGATGGTACATGGACGCGGCGAGCATCGCTTTTCCTCGATGCTGGAGGGTGTTGAATATTTCCGCAATCAGACCCCGGATCTGGTGGATCAGGACATGCCCGGTTTTGTTCTGGTGGATGATCAGGATCAACCCATTGGTGCAGTGCAGGACGGTGATGCGGTGGTGATGATGAATTTTCGCGGTGATCGCGCCATCGAGATTACCGAGGCCTTCGAGCTGGATGATTTCGACGGCTTTGAGCGCGGCGTGAATGGAAAAGGCCCGGATGTCGTCTATGCGGGCATGATGGTGTATGACGAGGATCGCAATTTGCCGGCGTTGCAACTGATGGGGCCGACCAAGGTCGATGCGCCGTTCGGCAAGCGCATTCTGGAGCTCGGCATCAAGCAGTTCCGCCTGACCGAAACGCAGAAGTATCCGCATGTGACGTTTTTCTTTAATGGTGGTTATCGCGAACCGCTGGATGCGGCACTGGAAGATTACATCCTGATTCCGTCCGACAAGGGCGTATCGTTTGCCGATATGCCGCAGATGAAAGCGCCCGAGATCGGGGCTAAAGCGGTGGAGCTGATCGAATCGGGCGACTACGGCTTCGGCCTGATCAATTTCGCCAATGCCGATATGGTCGGTCACTGCGGCAAGATCGAGCCGGCCATCGCTGCCATTGAGGCCGTCGATAAGGCCGTCGGGCAGATTGTTACGGCGCTGGAAAAAGCAGGCGCTTGTGCGCTGATCACAGCCGACCACGGCAACGCCGAGGAGATGCAAGTGTTTCTCAAAGACGGCGGCGAGGAACCTTCCACCAAGCATTCGATTAATCCGGTTCCGTGTATCCTGTTCGATCCGGGCTATGACGGTTCGTATCAGCTGCGTCAGCCGGATGGTTCGGGTGATATTCAGAGTACACCCGGGCTATCACATCTGGCTGGCACACTGTTTGAGGTGATGGAGCTGGATGTGCCAGAGGATCTGAATCCGTCACTGATCGAGCACTGACAATCATCACCATCGGTATCCTTGCGCTCGGCTAGCCTTGGGAGGCGCAATCATTGCGCCAAAGGCAAATAGTTCGGACTTGCCGTCATTCAAACGGCAGGCGATGATGGACTGTATCAAGTTCTGATAAGGAGCGTGCTATGGAACAACTGGATCAAATAGCTTCAATCCTGGCGCTGACCATGGGAGCGGCATGGGCTAGCGGCATCAATCTCTATGCCGCTATTTTAACCCTTGGTCTGATGAGTGTGACCGGCAATATAGACTTGCCGCCGGGGCTGGAAGTGCTCAGCGACCCGCTGGTGCTTTTTGCTGCCGGAGCCATGTACTGCGTCGAATTTGTGGCCGATAAGATTCCCGGTGTCGATACTGGCTGGGATACCCTGCATACCTTTATACGCATTCCCGCCGGCGCGATGATGGCTGCCGGCGCGGTTGGTGACATGACGCCGGCCGTCGGACTGGCAGCGGCCATCCTTGGCGGAGGCCTTGCGGCCAGCACCCATGCCACGAAAGCCGGTTCGCGCGCTTTAATCAATACTTCGCCCGAGCCTTTCTCGAATTGGACGGCCTCCATTACCGAGGATATTGTCGTGGTTGCCGGGCTGTGGACGGCGCTCAATCATCCGGTGCTGTTTCTGGTGCTGCTGGCGTTGTTTGTTGTGCTGATGATCTGGCTATTGCCCAAGCTGTGGCGCGGGGTGAAGCTGTTATTCAGCAAGATTAAGGGCTTGTTTGGCGGCGGGAAGCCTGAGCCAGCCGTGCAGGCCGCCGCGCAACAGCCGAACAAGCCTGCCGAAAATGATAAGGGTAACTCCGGTTAGAGGCATCCCGCGGATTCAACTCACTGGAGTTGCACTTGGGAGTTGAATCCGCATAACCCAATAAACTCATGCCTGACTCCCGGATACAATACTCACTTATTGCTGCGGGGGTTGGCGGCTGATAAATCCCGCCGTTCAATGGCGACCTGCTTAATATCACTGATGGCACTGGCGAATCGTTGTAGCGCCAGACGCACATGCCCGCTGACATCGGCAGTCGCCAGCAGTTTTCCTGCCGCCTTGTATTTGCTGAGTTCGAATGATTTGCGCGCTGCGGCACGCGCTTCCTCCCCGCTGATTGCATCAAAGCGAGCCCAGCCAACCTTTGTTTCCATTTCCAGAGCCCGCAGGTCGGTCTCGACATTCAGAATTTCAACCTTGTCTACGGCCAGCCGCAACAACCCCTTGTCAAAACTCAACACATGCAGCGAAGTCGGCCGTACGCCGTAATAGACTTTGATCGGAGCGCGCACGCGCGCCTCGGTTTTGCCGCGCGGCAGGGTCAGGCCGAGCACATGCACAAAGGCATGGCTGCTCCATTGCTGCTCGTGCATGGTCTCAATAAAACCGGCCTGAATGGCGGCATCGGCTTCGATGCGCAACAGCTGATCGTTGAATTGCTCGCTCACCGTACGGCTTTGCCACGGCGAAACGAACAACAATGCAACCAGCAGGATGACGACAGCCAGCAGCGTGAGTCGAATAAGGAAACGTATCATGACTACAGCATAGACTATTCACCGGAGAGCAAAAGTGAGCGGTGCCACATTCTAAGGCTGCTCTGAAAAAGTCAGAGCAGCCGTGCAGGCCATGGATGGCCTGCCAAAATCATGCGCATCAGTGCCTGATTTTGTGAGCAAAGGCAAAACCGTGCTTTTGCCTTTGCGTACTGAAAAACGACAAGGGCGTAGTTTTTCAGACCTTCCCTAAAGATATGCCAGAAACTCAAGCTTC
>CAZDJY010000021.1:0-14951 GCA_964505835.1 uncultured Zetaproteobacteria bacterium
AAGGGGGCCTTGCAATGGGAATAGAAGGCGTACTTGAAAAAGGCTTTATTACCACAACGGCCGACAAACTCATCAACGGTGCGCGCGCCGGTTCCCTGTGGCCGATGACCTTCGGCCTGGCCTGTTGCGCGGTCGAGATGATGCATGCGGGTGCCTCGCGCTATGATCTGGACCGATTTGGCATTGTGTTTCGCCCTTCCCCGCGGCAATCCGATGTGATGGTGGTGGCCGGTACGCTGATCAATAAGATGGCCCCGGCGCTGCGCAAAGTTTATGACCAGATGTCCGAGCCGCGCTGGGTAATTTCCATGGGGTCGTGTGCCAATGGCGGTGGTTATTATCATTATTCCTATTCTGTGGTGCGTGGATGTGATCGCATTGTGCCGGTTGATATCTATGTGCCTGGCTGCCCGCCGACCGCTGAGGCGCTGCTCTACGGCTTTATTCAATTGCAGGAAAAAATCAAACGCAGCAATACGATTGCACGGTAAGCTGATATGACTGATGAGACTGTGACAGAAGATAAATTGCACGACGACATCTCTGCTGTGCATGAGCCCGCTTGGCCGGCGGATGTTATGGCTTTACAGACGAAGTTCGGAGCTGATGTTCAGGAAGTTGCGCAGGGGCTGGATTGCGTGTGTGTCACGCTGGCCCGTGGTGCGATTGTTGAGGCTTGCCATTATCTGAAGACTGTTCAGGGCTACGAGCAGGTGATGGATATCTGCGGCGTCGACATGAGCGACCATCCGGCTTATGCGGCCGGAACGCCGCGTTTCGAGGTGGTTTATCATCTGCTGTCGATCTCGCAGAACAAGCGCTTGCGTCTGAAGGTGCTGGCCGATGAGCGCGACCTGGTGGATTCGGTGACTGAAGTATGGCCGACGGCCAACTGGTTTGAGCGCGAGGTGTTTGATCTGTATGGCGTGATCTTTAACCATCATCCGGATCTGCGCCGCATCCTGACTGATTACGGCTTTGAAGGGCATCCGCTGCGCAAGGATTTCCCGGTAACGGGGCGGGTGGAGATGTTCTTCGACGAAGCGCAGTGGCGCTGTGTGTATCGCCCCAACAAGTTGGAGAATCGCGAATTGGTTCAGAAGTCGTGGCCGGAGGGCGAACGTGGCTGAGATCAAGAATTATACGCTTAACTTCGGGCCCCAGCATCCGGCAGCGCACGGTGTGTTGCGCTTGGTGACCGAGCTGGACGGCGAGGTCGTGGAGAAATGCGATCCGCATATCGGTCTGTTGCATCGTGGCACGGAAAAGCTGTTCGAGCAGAAAACCTATCTGCAAAACCTGCCTTATTTTGATCGTTTCGATTATGTGTCGATGATGGCCAATGAGCATGCTTATGCCCTGGCGGTCGAAAAGATGCTCGGTATCACAGCGCCTGAACGAGCACAGTATATCCGCGTGATGTTTGCTGAGCTGACCCGTATTCTGAATCACTGCATGTGGTTGGGAGCTGTTGCACTCGATATCGGTGCCATGACGGTGTTTTTGTATTGTTTCCGCGAGCGTGAGGATATCTTCGATTTCTATGAGGCGGTTTCCGGCGCCCGAATGCACGCCTCCTACTTTCGCCCCGGCGGAGTTACCAAAGATATGCCTGAAGGGCTGCTTGAGAAAATCGAGGCTTTTACCGAAACCTTCCCCGGCTATGTCGACGAATATGAGACCCTGCTGACCGAGAATCGAATCTGGAAGCAGCGCAATGTGGATATCGGCGTGGTCGATAAAGAGGCGGCTCTGGCATGGGGCTTTTCCGGCCCGATGATTCGTGGCTCGGGCCTTGAATGGGATTTGCGCAAGACTCAGCCGTATGAAGTGTACGACAAGCTCGATTTTGATATTCCTGTCGGTGTGACGGGTGATTGTTATGATCGTTATCTTGTGCGTGTTGAGGAGATGCGGCAGTCCAACAAGATTATCAAGCAATGTGTGGATTGGCTGGCGGCCAATCCGGGCCCGGTGAAGATTGATGATTACAAGCTGACGAATCCGCCGCGTGGCAAGATGAAAGGTGATATGGAAGCGTTGATTCACCATTTCAAATATTTCTCCGAAGGATTCCATGTGCCGGCCGGTGAGGTGTATGCCGCAGTCGAACATCCAAAGGGTGAGTTCGGGGTGTATCTGGTATCTGACGGTTCCAACAAGCCGTATCGCATGAAGGTGCGCGCTTCCGGCTTTGCCCATATCGAAGCGCTGGACTACATGTGTCGCGGTCATATGGTGGCCGATGTGGTGGCCATTCTTGGCACCCAGGATATTGTGTTCGGGGAGGTTGACCGATGAGTGCGATCCCGGTGAATGCGACCGATCAGCCGCAGTTCAGTGAGGCCAGGAAGGCCGAGATTACGCAATTGGTGGCCCGCTATCCGGGAGTCAGATCCGCATTGCTGCCGGTGCTGCACATGGCACAGCAGGATTTCGGCTATCTGTCCATGGATGTGCAGCGACTGGTTGCCGATACTCTGGGTGTCAGGCTGATGGCCGTGCGCGAGGTGGTCACGTTCTACACGATGTTCCGTGAAAAGCCCTGCGGCACCTATCTGCTGGAAGTGTGTACCAATGCCGGCTGTATGCTCAATGGTGCGGATGAGCTGCTGGCGCATATGTGCGACTCGCTGGGCATCAAGGTGGGTGAAACCACGCCTGACGGTATGTTCACAGTCACCGAGGTGGAGTGTGCGGGTGCTTGCGGCGGTGCGCCGGTTGTACAGGTGAATAATGTGTACCACGAAAAGGCAAGCCCTGAATCAATGGATGCGTTGATTGCCAAGGTCCGTACGGAAGGGGGTGCTGAGTGATTCCTTCTGATCCCAAGCAGGTAAAGCAGATTTGCTTCGACCGCATCAAGATTCCTAACCAGACGAAATTAAGCGTGGCGCGCGAAAACGGCGCTTATGCGTTTTTGCCAACGGCGCTCAAGGAGTTTGATTCCGGCCGCATCATCGATGAAGTTAAAACATCTGGTCTTCGCGGCCGTGGCGGCGCCGGCTTCCCGACTGGTCTGAAGTGGTCGTTTGTACCGCGCAATACCGGCAAGCCGACCTATCTGCTGTGTAATGCTGATGAGGGCGAGCCCGGAACCTTCAAGGATCGCGACATCATGCGCTTTGATCCGCATCTGTTGATTGAAGGAATGATTATGGCCGGCTTCGCGTTGGATGTGCACGATGCCTACATTTACATTCGTGGCGAGTTCCTGCACGAGGCCAATGTTGTGCATGAAGCGATTCAGGAAGCTTATGCGGCCAATCTTCTGGGCGAGAATATCCTCGGTAGCGGCTTCAGTATGAATCTGACCGTGCATCGCGGGGCCGGAGCCTATGTTTGCGGTGAGGAAACCGCTCTTATCGAATCGCTGGAAGGCAGGCCCGGGCGTCCGCGTTTCAAGCCTCCGTTCCCTGCAGTTGAGGGTTTTTATCGTTGCCCGACTGTGGTTAACAATGTCGAAACACTAGCGACGATTCCGGCCATTCTGGAACATGGTGGCGACTGGCATGCTCAGATCGGCGAGCCGAACAACACGGGCTGCAAGATTTTCTCGGTGTCCGGTCATGTAAACAAGCCAGGTAACTACGAGGTTCCGATGGGTACTTCGCTGAAGACCCTGATCGAGGATCATTGTGGTGGGCTACAACATGGCTCGCTGCCCAAGGTGATTATCCCGGGCGGTTCATCAACACCGTGGCTGCTGGCTGAGCACTATGATACGCCACTCACATACGATGGCATGATCAAGGCAGGCTCCATGCTGGGCTCCGGCGCGATCATCGTGATGGATGAAACGGCTGATCTGATTGCCGTAACCCGTCGTCTGGCTCATTTCTATGCGCATGAATCTTGCGGCCAGTGCACGCCTTGCCGCGAAGGCACGGGTTGGCTTGAGCGGGTGATGAGCCGTGTTGAATCGGGTCGGGGTCGGGAAGAGGACATGCAGGTGCTAAGCGAAGCGGCGACGCACATGGCCGGCCGCACAATCTGCGCGCTGGCCGATGGTGCTGCGGCTCCCATCCTTTCATTGTTGAAGCATTTTCCTGAAGAAGTCCGTGCCCGATTGGTGGAGAACGCAGCATGACGACATTGTATATCAACGACGAAGAAGTCACCGTAGGCGCAGGAACAAGTATCCTGGAAGCCTGTCGCGCTCAGGGCGTGGATGTACCCTACTTCTGCTATCACCCTGAACTGTCCGTTGCTGCTAATTGCCGAATGTGTCTGGTCGAGGTGGAGGGCTGGAATAAGCCAGCCGCATCCTGTTGTACGCCGGTTGCCGAGGGCATGAAGATTCATACGCAGACCGAGGCCATCAAGAAAGACCGTCAAATGGTGATGGAGTATCTGCTGATCAATCATCCGCTGGATTGTCCTGTTTGTGATGAGGGTGGTGATTGTCGCCTGCAGGATTATGCCGTGCAGCACGGCGCATCCCAGAGTCGCTATGTCGAGGCTAAACGTGCCGCCACCAATCATGATCTTGGCCCGTTTGTGACCACGCATATGACACGTTGCATTCATTGCACTCGCTGTGTCCGCTTTGCCGACGAGGTTGCGGGCACGGGCGATATGGGCGTGCTCAATCGTTCCGATCATATGTCGATTGCCGGGATCGTCGAAGAAGCATGTGAATCCGAGTTGTCCGGCAATCTGGCCGATATCTGCCCTGTGGGCGCCTTGCTGGATAAACCTTCGCATGATGTATCACGTCCCTGGGAAATGACCCATCATCAGAGTACCTGTACGCAATGTCCGAACGGTTGCGATATAAATATTGAATCGCGTGGCGATGAAGTGATGCGTATCAAGCCGATCGAAGGCAGTCCGGAACCGTGGCTTTGCGATCGTGGACGCTATGTATATGACGCGTTCCGTTCCGAAAACAGGATTCTGGAGCCCGCGGTTCGTCAGGGTTCCGAATTAGAACAGGCGACCTGGGATGAGGCATTTGATCGAGCCAGCGATCTGCTGCGGGGCAAGCGTGTAGGTATTATCTTTTCTCCGGACTGGAGTGCTGAGGGGCTGACGGCTATTCGCCTGATGCGCGATACTGTTTTTCCGGATGCCAAGGTGGCTTTTGATCTGCATCGCCGCGATATGCGCAGCTTTGCTTTTGAAGAAGGTTTCTCCATGACCACCCAGCAGATTGAAGATGCTGAGCAGGTTGTGATTGTCGGGTCCGATTTGCGTCAGCGTTTGCCACTGTTAATGCAGCGCCTGCGCAAGCGAGGCAATATGGGCAAGCCCGTTAGCCGAATCGGTGCGATGAACTACCGTACCAATATGGATATCAGCAGCGATGCCATTATCCGGCCGCGCGACTGGCCGGCTGTGATTGCACGTGCGATGCAACAGGTTTCCGATCTTGGCAAGACTGCGGCAGGCATGGATGCCTGGCTCGCGGCCGTACCTGACCGGCATGAGGCAGGCAAGATTCTTGCCGATGCTCTGATCGGCGAGACCTGTGCTTTGCTTGTAGGTGAAGAGATTCGCTCGCACCCTGATGCGGCGGCCCTGATTCACGGGCTTGATCTGTTGATGCGCGCCTGCGGCCATGCAGAAGAAGGCAATGACGGACGTAATCTGATTCCCGAAGGCATGAATGCTCAATTGCTGGCTTCGGCTTTTGCCGACGTTCGCGCCAGTGCGGGCGATTTGTTTGCCTCTGCCTCGGCTGGCGAGCTGGATGCGCTGGTGTTGATTGGTAGCGACCCTGTTGGTGACGGCCTGTTTCCATCGGCTGCCAAAGCAGCTCTTGATAAGGTTCCGCTTGTTCAGATCGGGGCGATTTCAGGCCAGATTGGTGACAGGGCCGAGGTGCAATTGCCGGCTGCTGCCTATACCGAGATTGATGGCACATTCATCAATATGGAGGGTCGCATTCGTGTTGCCAGACAGCCCATCCGGTCCATCGGGCAGGAGCGCCCTTTATGGAAGGTTATGATGCGTCTGGTTCAGGCTCTTGGTGCGGACGTGCCGGTCGTGAATATGGAAGAGTTACGAGAAAGGACAGCCTCCTTTGCTCCGGAACTGGCTGCAGCATGGAGCGATACGGCAGCTGATGCTGTTCTTTCTCCGGTGGCCAGGCATCGTGATGCCGAAGCATTGCCGGCTAAACAGGATAGCGGTTTTGAGCTCGATGTCGTATCCCGTTATTCGATGTACCGCGAAGGCATGTGGGCCCGCGCTTCCGATTTATTGCTGGCTGCAGGAAAACTTCACGCTCTCAGCGATGTCATTATGCATCCCGATACACTGGCAGCAAAGGGCCTTAGTGAGGGCGAGCATACGGTGCGCACCTTCCTCGGTGAGCATACATGCAACATCGGCGTGCGCGAAGATGTCAGTCCCGGGGTTCTGTTTGTGGCCAAACGAGGCATTGCCGGCGATCTTTCCGATGTGACCGCCGCAAGCTTAGTCGGAGGGCAATCATGACCGGGTTAGAGATGGCCGCAACGGCCGGCATCTGGACGCTTGAAATCCTTGCAATTGCTGTAACGGTGGCTCTTTCTGTGGCCTACATTACCTATGCAGAACGCCGCGTAATCGGCTGGATTCAGGTGCGCAAGGGTTGCAACCGTGTCGGCTGGGCCGGCCTGCTGCAACCGCTTGCTGATGGTCTGAAGCTGGTTCTCAAAGAAACCATCATTCCGACCACTGCCAATAAATTTCTGTTCGTGGCGGCACCGATTATGTCGCTGACCCCGGCGCTGATCGCCTTTGCCGTGGTGCCGTTCGGTGAAACCAGCCTGTTCGGCTTGTGGGAAACTCCGCATGTAATGGCCATTGCCAATCTTAATGTCGGACTGCTCTATATTATGGCGATTTCCAGTTTGTCGATTTACGGCATCCTGATGGCCGGCTGGTCATCCAATTCCAAGTATCCGTTTATCGGTGCCATCCGTTCCACCTGCCAGATGATTTCCTACGAAATCTCGATGGGCTTCGGTCTGGTGACGGTGATGATGCTTTCTGGTTCACTGAATCTGGCCGATATTGTGCATGCACAGGCCGGGGGTATTCAGCATTGGTATATGATTCCGCTATTCCCGATGCTGCTGGTGTATTTTATCTCCGGTTGCGCTGAAACGGCACGTACTCCGTTCGATCTGGTTGAAACCGAGGAACTGGTGTCCGGATATTATACCGAGTATTCAGGCATGTGGTTCGCCACCTTCTCGCTAGCCGAGTACGGCGCCATGATTCTGATCAGCCTGATGACCTCGATTATGTTCCTGGGCGGTTGGTATGCTCCGATCCCGGCACTTGATTTTATCCCCGGCACATTCTGGCTGCTGGCCAAGACTGGGTTCCTGATCTTTGTATTCATCTGGTTCCGGGCCACGTTCCCGCGCTATCGTTATGACCAGATGATGCGTCTTGGCTGGAAGGTGTTCCTGCCATGGACATTGGGCTGGATTGCTGTTGTGGGCATCTTCATCTATACGCCTGGGCTGGATAGCATCATTAACTTCTGGATGCCGTGGAGGTAATGGATATGTTGAAACGCGCATTCAAAACCTGGTTTTTGTGGGAACTGCTTGTCGGTCTTTCGCTGACCGGGCGCTATCTGTTCAAGAAAAAGATCACGGTTGAGTATCCGGAGGAGAAGACCCCGTTGTCGCCACGCTTTCGCGGCTTACACGCGCTCAGGCGCTATGAATCCGGTGAAGAGCGCTGTATTGCCTGCAAGCTGTGCGAGGTGGTATGTCCGGCACTGGCTATCGTCATCGAATCTGAAGAACGCGATGACGGCTCACGCCGCACCACGCGTTACGATATCGATTTCACCAAATGCATTTATTGCGGTCTTTGCCAGGAGGCTTGCCCGGTGGATGCGATTGTTGAAACGCAGGAATTTGAATACGCGACCGAAACACGCGAGGCATTGTATTACACCAAGGACATGTTGCTTGCGAACGGCGATCGCTACGAGAAACAAATTGCGGCGAATCTTGCTGCCGACGCGCGTTACAGTTGACGCGTAGATATTTTAGGAGGGGAAATGCTCGAAACTGCATTTTTTAACCTGTTTGCCGGCTTGAGCATCCTGTCGGGCATGGGCGTTGTGCTGGCGCGCAATACCATGCACTCGGTGATGTTCCTGATCTTCTGCTTTTTTAATGCAGCCGGGCTTTTCTTCATGCTCGATGCAGAGTTTATCGGTATCATCATGATATTGATTTATGTCGGTGCTGTGATGGTACTGTTCATGTTCGTGGTCATGATGCTGGAAGTGAATCAGGCCAAGATGCGCGAGGGCTTCCTGCAATACCTGCCACTGGGCGGCGTGATTGCTATCATCCTGATTATCGAATTCATTGCTGCAGCTCAGTCGGGCGTATTCACCGAAGGGGTGAAAGCGACTGCTATGCACATGACCCAGCAGGTCAACAATACGGCCGAAATCGGCCAGATCCTGTATACCAAATATCTGCTCGGCTTTGAAATCGCCGCCATTATCCTGCTGGTAGCACTGATCGGCGCAGTCGTGCTGACGCTCAGAACTCGCAAGGATGCCAAATATCAGAATATGTCAGCGCAGGTGCATGTCCGTAAGGAAGATCGCATGCGCAAGGTGAGGATGTAATATGATTGGCTTATCCGATTATCTGATTGTTGCCGCGGCCCTGTTTTCACTTGGTGTGATCGGCTTGTTTCTGAACCGCAAGAACGTGATTACCATTCTGATGTGTATTGAACTGATGCTGCTGGCCGTGAATATCAATTTTGTGGCCTTCTCGCATTATCTGAACGATCTGAGCGGCCAGATATTTGTCTTCTTCGTATTGACGGTGGCGGCCAGTGAAGTGGCTGTCGGGCTGGCGATTTTGGTGAGCTTCTATCGCACCCGTCGCTCCATCGAAGTCGAAGACATCAATACGTTGCAGGGTTAAGGGGGGCGAGGACGTGCAAGAATCTGCCATGATGCTGAATACCACGGAGTTGCTGGCCATCCCGGCGTTGCCGCTGATTGCTTCGCTGATCGTGGGTATGTTCGGCTGGGCCCTGAAAGAGAAGCTTTCCCATACCATTACTTCGGCCAGCGTGATTATCGCGGCCATCCTGTCGGCGCATGTGTTTGTGCAGGTGCTGGACGGTGCCAGTTTCTACGGCAATTTCTGGACCTGGATGTTGTCCGATACCTTCGTCGTGCCGGTCGGCATGATGATCGATCGCCTGACTGCCATCATGATGTTGACGGTCACTATCGTATCAGCCTGCGTGCATATCTACACCATCGGCTATATGCACGGCGATCCGGGCTACTCGCGCTTCTTCTCCTACATCTCCGGCTTTACCTTCTCGATGCTGGTGCTGGTGATGGGCAATAATTTCTTCACCCTGTTCTTCGGCTGGGAGGCTGTGGGGCTGGTGTCCTATCTGTTGATTGGTTTCTGGTTTAAGCGCGAAAGTGCCAACTTTGCTGCGCTGAAGGCCTTTATCGTCAACCGTGTCGGCGATTTCGGTTTCGCGGTCGGTATTCTGGCCATCTGGTATTACTTCGGTACTTTCGATTACCGCGAGGTGTTCACGCAGGTCGAGGCTTTCGTAGCTCAGGGACAGGTTTTGCATTTCCTTGGCTGGGAGATGAGTGCGCTGACCTTCATTTGTCTGGCGTTGTTTGTCGGCGCAATGGGCAAGTCCGGCCAGGTGCCGCTGCATGTCTGGCTGCCTGATTCGATGGAAGGCCCGACTCCGATCTCGGCGCTGATCCATGCGGCTACGATGGTGACTGCCGGTGTATTCATGGTGGCACGTTGCTCGCCGATGTTCGAGTTCTCCGAAACCGCACTGGCTGCTGTTACCCTGGTCGGTGCCATCACAGCCTGGATGTGCGCGACCATCGGTCTGGTACAGAACGACATCAAACGCGTCATCGCCTACTCGACCTGTTCGCAGCTTGGATACATGTTCGTGGCCTGCGGCGTTTCCGCTTACTCGGCCGGTATCTTCCATTTGATGACGCATGCCTATTTCAAGGCGCTGTTGTTCCTGGCTGCGGGTTCGGTTATCCATGCCGTACTGGCCGATCAGGATATCCGCCGCATGGGCCAACTGCGCAAGTATATGCCGATCACCTATATCACCATGCTGATTGCCGCGTTGGCGCTTTCGGGCGTGCCGCCGTTCGCCGGCTTCTGGTCCAAGGATCTGATCATTGAAGCGACGATGGTGCGCGAGTTTACTGAGTACGGCTGGGTAGGCTCATTTGGTTATTTTGCCGTGCTTACCGCGGTCTTCATGACCGCCTTCTATACCTTCCGTATGTTCTTCCTGACTTTCCATAACTCGGATCGCTTGCCTGCCGAAACGAAACCGCACGTTCATGAATCGCCGAAGGTGATCACCGTACCGTTGATGATCCTGGCGTTCGGTGCACTGGTCTCGGGTGTATGGGGCGTGATGGTGTTGGATATCGCCAATCCCGAAGTCGCTGCCGGTTATTTCGGGGATTCGATCTTTGTCCTCGATGCACATAATCCATTGATGGTTCTTGCTGAAGAATCACACGGGCATGCCTGGTATCACTTTGTCTTCACCGCCCCATTCTGGCTGGCATTCGGTGGCATTGGGCTGGCTTTCCTGATGTATTTCCGCGAAACATCCATGCCGACAAGCCTGGCCAATGCATTCAAGCCGATTTACACCTTCCTGCTCAACAAGTGGTACTGGGATGAGTTGTACGAGAAGACGGTGATGCGCCCGGCTCAATGTCTGGGTCACTGGCTGTGGCAGAAGGCTGATCTGGCCATGATCGACAGGGGCATGATCCACGGTGGAATTGTGGATTCGATTAAGAACGGCGCAGCGCGCATGCGCGATATGCAGACCGGCATGGTATTCCACTATGCATTTGCGATGGTGATCGGGGTGTTCGGTTTCCTGACCTATCTGCTGCTCAAGGCATAAGGAGAGATCGCAGACATGCAATTACATAACGTTCTGGATTTTCCGATCCTTTCACTGAGTATCTTCCTGCCGACTCTGGGAGCGCTGTTCATCTGGTTATTCGTGCGCGGTGACAATGCCGTACGCTGGTCGGCGCTGGCCGTATCTGTGGCTACTTTCATCGTCACCCTGCCACTGGCCCTGTCCTTTGAGACCGGTACTGCGCATATGCAGTTCGAGGAATTCCATCCGTGGATTCAGGCTTTTAACGTCAATTACCAACTCGGCGTGGACGGTATCTCAATGCCGTTCATTCTGCTGACCAGTTTGTTGACCATCATCTGCATCGTTTCTGCCTGGGAATGCATCAAGGAGCGCGTTAAGGAATACATGATCGCCTTCCTGGTGTTGGAAACGACACTGATCGGCGTGTTTGCAGCACTCGACGCGGTACTGTTCTATTTCTTCTGGGAAGCCATGTTAATCCCCATGTATCTGATTATCGGCGTCTGGGGCGGTAAGAACCGCGTCTACGCAACGATCAAGTTCTTCCTGTATACGCTGGCCGGCTCCGTGCTGATGCTGATTGCCATCCTGGCTATGTATTTCAAAGCCGGCAATACCTTCAGCATCCTGGCCTTCATGGACTATCCGTTCGATTTCACATGGCAGTTCTGGATCTGGATCGGTTTCTTTATCGCCTTCGCGGTGAAGGTGCCGATGTGGCCGGTGCATACATGGCTTCCGGATGCTCATACCGAAGCTCCGACGGCGGGTTCGGTGATCCTGGCTGGCATTTTGCTGAAGATGGGCGCTTACGGGTTTCTGCGCTTCTCGTTGCCGATGCTGCCGGATGCTTCGCAGTACTTCGTCCCCTTCATCGTGGTGCTCAGTTTGATTGCTATCGTCTACATCTCGCTGGTGGCAATGATGCAGAAGGATATGAAGCGGCTGATCGCTTATTCATCTATTGCCCATATGGGCTTTGTCACGCTGGGCACATTCATGTTCACCCAGCAGGCCATGGAAGGCGCATTGTTCGGTATGATCTCGCATGGTTTTGTTGCTGCTGCTCTGTTCCTCTGTGTCGGCGTGATGTACGACCGACTGCACACGCGTGAGATTGGTGATTACGGCGGTGTGGTGAATGTGATGCCGGTGTTTGCTGCCGTGATGATGGTTTTCTGCATGGCTAATGTAGCTCTGCCCGGCGCTTCCGCCTTTATCGGCGAAATCATGGTGCTGATCGGTACTTTCAATCCGTCCGATGTGGCGCAGGCAAATCTGGCCGTATCGACGAAGTGGATTGCCATTGTGGCGACAACGAGCGTCGTGCTTTCGGCTTGCTATACCCTGTGGATGTACAAACGGGTGGTATTCGGCGATCTGACCAAGGACACGGTGAAATCCATGCCGGACATGAACATCCGTGAATTCGGTTATTTCGTGCCGCTTATCCTGCTGGTCGTGTGGCTTGGTTTTTACCCGCTGCCGGTTCTGGACATCATGCATGCCTCAGCCGCGCATCTGGTTGATCAGGCTACGAGTAGTAAACTGGATGCCGCTGCAGCACTGGCTCAGGCACTGCCTGTTGCAGTGAATCATTAAAGGAAGTGAATCATGGCTAATGTGACTTTCCCGTTTCCGTTCCCCGAGCATCTTCTGGCGTTGTTGCCGGAGATGATTGTGGCCGTGCTGGCGATGGCTTTGCTGCTGCTCGATCTGTTTATCCCGAAAGAGAAGAAGTGTGTAACGGCTTATCTCTCCGGTCTGACGATGATCGCGGCTGCTGCTGCCTCGCTGTATGTCATGACCCCGGAAACTCAGGTGGCATTCTACGGCTTTTTCGTACTGGATAACTTTGCTGTATTTGCCAAGCTGCTGATCTGTGCAGCTACATTTCTCGGCATTGTGCTTTCCGTTGATTACATGAAAGATGAAGAGAACGTCGGCGAATATTATGTGCTGATGCTGTTTGCGGCGCTCGGCATGATGTTGATGGTGTCGGCCAATAATTTCATCATCATGTATCTCGGTCTGGAACTGATGGCGCTGGCTGTTTATGTGCTGGTCGGTTATCAGCGTGATGTTCTACGCTCCAGTGAAGCGGCGCTGAAGTATTTCATCCTCGGCGCGCTGTCGTCGGGAATGCTTCTCTACGGCGTGACCTTCTTCTACGGCGTGACCGGCAGCTTCCACTTTGCTGCCATTGCCGAGGGAATTGCGCATGCCGGAGATTCAGCCTCCACAGCGGTGATGCTGGGGCTGGTGTTCGTATTCGCAGGACTTGCTTTCAAGGTCAGCATGGCCCCATTCCATATGTGGACGCCGGATGCCTATGAAGGTGCGCCGACGCCGATCACCGCCTTTATGTCGGTGGCGCCGAAGGTGGCTGGGTTCGTGATCTTTATGCGTATTCTTGTCGATGCCTTGCCGGGTCTGCAGCATGAATACACAATGATTCTGACCGTGATGGCCGTGCTGACGATGGCGATTGGCAACCTTGCCGCCATCGCGCAGCGCAATATCAAGCGCATGCTGGCCTATTCGACCATTGGCCATGTCGGTTTTGTGATGTTGGGTCTGATTGCCGCCAATGCCGATGGTTATGCCGGCATTCTGGTTTATCTGAGCGTTTACCTGTTCATGAACATGGGTGTATTTGCCATCATCGTACTGATGCGCCGCGAAGGCATTCAAGGAGAGTTGCTCGATGATTTCGCCGGCCTTTCGAGAGTTCGCCCGGGTTATGCACTTGCTATGGGCCTGTTCCTGTTCTCGCTCGGCGGCATTCCGTTCCTGGCCGGTTTCTGGGCCAAGTACGTGGTATTCATCGCGGCTATCGAGGCAGGGCATCTGTATCTGGTGCTCTATGCACTGCTGTTTTCGGCGGTGGGAGCGTTTTATTACATTCGCGTGGTCAAGTATATCTACTTCGATGAAGAGCGGGTGGCATTCAACTTCGTCGAAAACCGCGCGATGCAGGCAACCGTCGTAGTAACGGCTATTGCCGTGGTGGCGCTTGGTATCTACCCCGATCCGCTGATTGATATATGCCAGAAGGCTTTAGGCGGTCTGATTTAGTCAATATCGTGGAGTCCTAATCGGGCTTGACGCTGTCTGCTTAGACATAAGGCTTGCATAAGCACGCTCATAACGTTATAAATCGCGCCCTTTTGAAAATTGATGGAGAATGAAACGTGAAAGCAGATATTCATCCTGAATACACCGCAGCCAAGGTCACCTGTTCCTGCGGCAATACATTTGAGACGCGCTCGACCAAGGGCGACATCCATGTGGAAATTTGTTCCTCTTGCCACCCGTTCTATACCGGCAAGCAGAAGATCATGGATACCGAAGGTCGTGTGGAGCGTTTCTACAAGAAATACGGCAAGCCTGCAGGCAAGGCTGCCTGAGGCAGATTGGAGTTTTAGATGTACGCTGTAATCAAAACCGGCGGCAAGCAGTATCGCGTCCAGGAAGGCGACGTATTGCGTGTCGAGAAATTAGAAGCAGAAGCTGGCAAGAAGGTCACCTTTGATCAGGTCCTGATGCTCAGCGATGGCAAAGCGATCAAGGTCGGCGCTGATGCTGCCAAGACCAAGGTCACTGCCGTAGTGACCGAGCAGGGTCGCGGGCAGAAGGTTGTCGTGTTCAAGAAGCGTCGCCGCAAGAACTATCGCCTGACCCAGGGTCATCGCCAGAGCTTTACTTCTGTGCGCATTGAGAAAATCACCAAGCCACGTGCGGCTGCCAAGAAGGCAGAAGCTGCGGCTGACAAGGAGTAAACCATGGCACATAAAAAGGCAGGTGGTTCCAGTCGTAACGGACGCGATTCCAATTCCAAGCGTCTTGGCGTCAAGAAATATGGTGGTGAAGCTGTGATTGCGGGCAATATCCTTGTGCGCCAGCGCGGCACCAAGATTCGCCCGGGCGATAATGTTGGCTGTGGAAAGGATCACACCCTGTTTGCCCTGACTGACGGCAAGGTTGAATATTTCAAGAGTGCTGGTCGCACGACGGTTCGCGTCGCTGACTGACTCGCTTGA